>CAZQEG010000031.1:0-8820 GCA_964591575.1 uncultured Thermoplasmata archaeon | reverse complement strand
CTACCCCTGCGCTCTGTTCCTCCGGCATGATAAAGGCATGCCCGCGCATATATAAGCTTTGATATAGGTCCCGGAAGGTATGGGAAGGCTTATAAACAAAAAGGATATGAGTGAGACTCCCAAGGTGAAAACATGGTGCAGTTCAAGGTCGTTATTAACGATGTGAAGACCGGAAGATCGTACAAGAGAGACATAGAAGGGCAGTATGCCAACTCTCTCATAGGAAAGAAGATAGGAGAGACCGTGGATGGCATATTCGTCAATCTTCCCGGTTATAAGCTCGAGATAACAGGCGGAAGCGATATAGCCGGAACGCCGATGAGGAAAAGTCTGCCGGGCCCGAGAAGAAAAAAGCTTCTTCTCAGAGGCGGGGTGGGATTTCACCCGACAATGCCGGGACAGAGAAAGAAAAAGACGGTGAGAGGAAATACTATATCCCCTGGAATTGTCCAGATAAACATGAAGATAACAAAATACGGACCGAAAAGCATAGATGACCTTACATCAGAAAAAGAGGAGAAACAGTAATGAAGGTCCCAAAGCAGCCTGAAGTGAACATAGGGATGGTCGGCCATGTGGACCACGGTAAGACCACCCTAACATACGCTCTGACCGAAGAGTGGGCGGATAGGCATTCCGAAGAGCTGAAAAGAGGCATAACCATCAAGCTCGGATATGCGGATGCTCCGATATACCTCTGTCCTAAGTGCGGTGCGCCCCGCGGCTATACGACCAAGGCGATATGCCCGATATGCGGTTCCAAGACCGAGTTCCAGAGAGCGGTGTCATTTGTAGATGCACCGGGCCACGAATCCCTGATGGCGACGATGCTCTCGGGAGCCTCCATGATGAACGGCGCTCTGCTTCTCATAGCTGCTAATGAAAAATGCCCGCAGCCTCAGACGAGAGAACACCTCATGGCGCTCCAGATATCGGGAATAAAGGATATAGTCGTCGTGCAGAACAAGATAGATGTCGTGACTCCGGAAAGGGCAAAGGAGAACTACAGGGAGATAAAGGAGTTCCTGAAAGGCACCGTTGCCGAGAACGCCCCGATAATACCAATCTCAGCACAGCATGAGGCGAATCTGAACATCCTTCTTGCGGCAATCCAGAGGTACATCCCAACACCGGAGCTCCATCTCGAAGAGAAGCCGCTGATGTTCGTCGTCAGGAGCTTTGACATAAACAAGCCCGGTGATTCCGTCGAGGATATCAAGGGCGGAGTGCTGGGCGGTTCCCTGATAAAAGGAAAGCTGAGGGTCGGAGATGACATAGAGATACTTCCCGGTCTGGGAAGCAAAGCTAATCCGGAGAGGTATGAGGTTCCGATAAAGACGAAGGTGACGAGCATATTCAGCGGAGGAAAGGGCTACGATGAGGTCCATGCGGGCGGCCTCCTGGGTGTCGGAACATCTCTCGACCCATCGCTCACTAAATCCGACAACCTCGCAGGAAAGATAATGGGGCTTCCCGGAACACTGCCAGCGGTTAGGAATTCCCTGCTGCTTGAAACACATCTTCTGGATATGGTGGTCGGTGCGGAGAAGGAGATAAAGGTCCAGGAGATAAAATCCAACGAGATGCTCATGCTGAATGTCGGGAACATGATAACCGTAGGCCTTGTGAAGAGCGCCAGAAAGAACATCATAGACATAAATCTGAAACTGCCCGTATGCCCGATAGAGGGGGCACAGATTGCCATCGGCCGGAGAATCGGCAATAAATGGCGTCTGATAGGATACGGAAAACTGACGGAATGATCAAATGATGGAGAAGGCCCGGCGCCTCATGGAAATGGGGCTCTGTGATAGATGCATAGGAAGATTTTTTTCCGATATGGGGCACGGACTTTCCAATCCCGAACGGGGAATGGCTCTGCGCACGGTCGCTGCCATGCAGGACGGCGAAGTGCCGAAATTTCTGGAAGCCTGCGAACTTTGCGGAGACCTCTTCTCGGATATGGAAGGAAAGGCAGAACTGATAATCAAAGAACTGAAAGGGACAGAATTCGATACATTTCTGGTGGGCTCGAAGATAGACAGAGATACTCTTGAAAAGGAGAACGGGATAAGAGAGGAACTCGGACTGAGCGGGGAGAGCATAAAGGTGGAGTTCAATCGGGAACTCGGAAAGGTTGTGGAAAGGATATCGGGCAGGAAATTCTCAAGAGAGCTGCCGGATATAGAGATTCTCTACGACACCAGATTCGATGACATAAAGGTTCAGATAAACTCGATATTCATTTATGGAAGATATAAGAAATTGATAAGGGGAATCCCTCAGACAAGGTGGCCGTGCAGGTACTGCGGAGGGAAAGGCTGCGAGCACTGCAACTGGACTGGAAAGATGTATCCCGAAAGTGTGGAGGAGATAATCGCACATGAGTTCATGAAAGAGAGCGGGGCAAAAGAACACGCTCTCCACGGAATGGGGCGGGAGGACATAGACGCAAGAATGCTGGGCAATGGGAGGCCGTTCGTTCTTGAACTGAAATCTCCGAAAATAAGGAAGTTCGACCTGAAAGAAATGGAAAGAAGGGTGAACGAATTCGGCAAAGGAAAGGTGGAGGTCCTCGACCTGCGGTATTCTTCAAAAGCAGAGGTCAGAAAGATAAAGGAATCCAGAGCGGAAAAGACCTACAGGGTTCGGGTGCTGATGGAAAACGATGCGGGGGAAGAAAAGCTTAAAAATGCTCTGCGGATGCTGGAAACAGAGATTGAGCAGAGAACTCCCAAAAGAGTCTCCCACAGAAGAGCCGACCTTGTGAGGAAACGCAGGGTCATATATGCGAAGCTCATCGAAAAGAGCGGGGCCGAAGCCTTGATAGAGGTGAAAGGAGAGGCAGGCCTTTATATAAAGGAACTAATGCACGGCGATGACGGTCGTACAAGCCCGAGCCTTGCGGAGATGCTTGGCACCCCATGCAGGGTACTCGAACTAGATGTGATAAAAATAGAAGAAAAGGAGGAAAAAACATGGTGAAGATGTCCCACGGCCTTAGAGCCAAAACAAGAGGAATAACAACGAAACACCCGCGAGAGCGGGGATTGAGCCCGATAACCAGGTCACTCCAGACCTTCGAGATAGGTGAAAAGGCCCATATAGTAATCGATCCCAGCGTCCAGAAGGGTATGCCCCACAGGAGGTTCCACGGCCTCACGGGGGTAGTTACCGGCATGCTCGGAAAGGCGTATGTCGTAGAAGTTACCGTAGGCAATTCCATCAAGACGATAGTGGTAAGGAGAGAACATCTCAGGAAGGTGAAGAAATAATGCCAGAAGAAAAGAAATATGTTACGCTTCCGGAAGCGAGGGAAATGCTGGAAGCCATCCAGAACGAGAGAGAACTCTCCTATGAACAGACCCTCGCGCTCCAGCACGCACAGAAGTTCGCACATATAGATGTCGGAAAAGCGAAAAAGATGAAGGAAGAACTCCTGAATGTGGAAGGAATCGACGAATACTACGCCACCAAGATAGTGGATCTGCTCCCAACGCATCCCGACGATGTCCGTGCAATCTTTGCAACAGACAAGATAATACTTCAGATGTCACAGATGGAGAAGATTCTGGAGATAGTAAACAAATATATATGAAAAATACATGAGGAAAAAATATGGAAGAATATGCTTACATAATCGATTACCTGCCGCAGGGGCATCCGGAAAGCCGAAAGTTCAGGAAAGAGCCGGTGGCATACGGTGTCGGGGAGACGGAGTTCAAACTATTCGAACTCATACCCAAACCAAATTCAAGCCTCATAGTGGGCGACAGGGTGTATATCGGAAAGAATGTGGAGGAGAGAGAATCCATACTCCATGTCAAAAGAAGGGTGAACTACAAAGAACTGACCTCTGCGGCACAGAGCGAGCTGCCCTATGTTGTTGAAGAAATCGTTAGCAAGAACGAAAAGAGATTCGTGAAGTTCTTCAACGAGGCTGTGCCTGTTACCACAAAATTCCATATGCTCGAACTGCTTCCCGGACTTGGAAAGAAGACCATGTGGAGCATTCTTGAGGAGCGAAAAGTAGAGCCGTTCAAAAGCTTTGATGATATCAGAAACAGGATTCCGGCACTTCACCACCCCGAGAAACTGATTGCCGAGAGAATAATGAAAGAACTTTCCGAGCCCGGCCAGAAATACCATCTTTTCGTTGCCAAATAGCTATTTCATTCTCTTTATTTCCATCCATATCTTTTTTGCCTTTTCCTCTCCGGCGAAGGACACCATCACCTTTCTGAGAGCC
Organism: uncultured Thermoplasmata archaeon; assembly: GCA_964591575.1. Taxonomy (GTDB): domain Archaea; phylum Thermoplasmatota; class Thermoplasmata; order WALJ01; family WALJ01; genus CAZQEG01. The sequence goes on along the minus strand of CAZQEG010000031.1, from coordinate 4,571 downwards.
TCGGCAATCCTGTCCACATCCTTCTGCTGGATGTTCTCCGGGTCTATCCCGAGGTCCTTGCACTGCTTCTCCACTATGAACTTGCCAAGATGACCCATCTCCTGCGCCATCAGGCTGTATATCTTCGTGCTTATCTCGCTGACCACATTTACCACCCCGCCTCTTCCATTTCCTTCTCAATCTTCTGGATATATTCGCTCGAGCCTATCTGGGTAAAGATATCCATGGCCATTTCGAAGACATTTTTTGCCCTTTCGTCTCCTTTCTCCTTCAGCATTTCGGCATATTCGTAATAGGATATGCCAAGATCGTACTTTATGTTTATCTTTTTGAGAAGCTCTATCGATTTAAGGAAGTTTTCCTCGGATTTTTCCCAGTTCTTCTGCTTCTTATATATTATTCCATATGCCATATATATACCAGATATCATATACTTATCGTCGGTCTTGCTGAATATCCTGTAAGCCTCCGAAAGATATTCCTTCGCTTCCGAAAGCCTGCCCATCGATGCATAGACCGTGCCTATGTTCTCTATGCCGTAGCCCATATGGACGATGTCACTGGTCCTTTTTGCATATTCTATGCACTTCATATACGTATCTATCGCTTTTTCAAGATTTCCTCTATATTTATATATTTCTCCTAAATTATTATATGCTCTCGAAATCTCGCTGAGGTCGCCTTCCTCTTCGAGTATCTTTATCGCCTTCAGGTATATATCCTCCCCTTCGTCATATTTTCCCCAATCAGAATATATGTTGGCAAGGTCTATCATAGCGGAGCCTGCCAGCCTTCTATCGCCTATCTTCTCCGCCAGCTCTATGGATTTTCGGATGTTCTCCGCTGCTTCTTCATGCCTCCCTGTCCTCCAGAATATCTTTCCGAGCCCCCGGTGTGCATCCAGAGATATGTTCGTTATATCATATTCTGCGGCTTTTTCATAGTTCTTCCGGGCATTGTCCCACTCCGCGGAGTCCAGATAGATGTTCCCAAGTATTAGATAGCCGCCAGCAGAGGTCTCCTTCTCACATCCGAGTTCTATCGCCTGACGAGCGCTCCCGATCGCCTTTTCATATTCCATTATCTTCCTGTAATTGCGGGCGAGTTTCAGGGATATTCTGGCCTTGTCGCAGTCATCTGCCGAACTCTCCGCCATCATATAATGCTTTATGGCCTCTCTGGGAGCATAGGAGTTCTCTGCATTCTCCGCGGCTTTCAGGGAATATTCCCTGCACTTTTCATTATTTCCTGCCATGCAGAAATGATATGCCAGCTGATACACGCTGGCCCCTCTGCCCTCCAGATATTCTGCCGCTTTAAGATGCATAGCACTGCTTTTTTCGCCCATCGAATCGCACAGGCTCTTCTGGAGCTGGGGGTGGTCGAATTTGTAGAACTCCCCCTCTTTCGCCAGTATTCTGTCCTCGATGAGTCTGTAGAGTATCGTATCTATGTCTTCTCTTCCGGTCATCGCCCGCAGGTCATCTGCAGAGAATCTCACGCCGAGAACCGCAGCCCATTCCGCAAGGTCCTTCTCCTCTCCTTCAAGCTTTGAAAGTCTCCGGTTGACAAGCTCCCCGACCGTTCTGGGCATTGAAAAATCGAGTGAATCGGTATCTTCCAGATTGACGCCCGCCTTTCTCAGGGTAATGCCTATCTCGCTTATCATTACGGGCAGTCCCTGTGTTATCTCATATATCTTGTCCAGAGCCTCCGGGGGTATCTCCTTACCCAGTATGTTGAAAAGCATGGCTCTTGTTTCCTCCATACCAAAGCGCTCCAGCTCGAGCATCCTTACCTTTCCTTCCATTATAAGGGACATGAGCATGGCATTCAGAGGGTGCGGTTCTCCGTCCCTGTCCTCCAACTCCTCCTGCGGGGCCGATATAATGAGAATTATCTTCGTATCTTCGATTCCACGGGCAATATAGCCCAGAAAGTCTATGCTGGCATCATCCAGCCACTGGGCATTGAAAATAGAGATTATTATCGGTGATTCTCTGCTCGCATCCTTGAATGTCTGATATACCGCTTCGAACGCCTGCTCCTTTGTTTCCTTTGAAAAGATGTCACTTTCACCGAGAGATGCGAGATCCATGTCCCTGAGCATGTTTATCAGCTTTATTACGGCCTCATAAGGCCTTTTTTCTCCCTTGTTCTCCTCCTCATAAAACAGTGCCCTTGCCCCGGCATCTCTTCTGAACTTCTCAGCAAGTGCTCTTTTGCCTATTCCCTCCTCTCCGGTGAGAAATATGGTGCTTCCTTTTCCGTCCCGAGCCCTGCCGAGAGCGGTGTTCAGTTCCGTAAGTTCCTTTTCGCGGTCTACGAGGCTTTTCATCCATATCACCTTCTTTATTCTCTTCTTCTTCCCTATTGCCACCGATGATTTAAGGCTTTCCATCCTTTTCCTTTTTCTGTCACCATCATACAGGATTAGCGCACCGATTACCGCAGATATGAGAATCAGCGCTGCGACCGCATATGCTCCTGCCATGTTATTTCCGGTTGAAAAGGAGAAATCCGTGCGCACATAGCTGGAATTAAGCCATACATATCTCCCCTCCCTCATACCGTCGTATTCTATAAGGATTCTTATTCTGTCTCCTGGCATTATCCTTTCCGGAGACTTCAATCGGAGGGTATAACTTCCACGGATGTCCGTCGAGATGTTATCATGCGGCAGAACGAACAGTATTCTGCATTTCACCGGATTTCCGAGAGCGTCGACCGCCTTAACGCTTACGGTCGTAATCTTTTCTATCGTTCCTTTCGATACCGTGAAATTCGATATGCTCCCGTTGGTCTCTGAATATGCCAGAACTGTGTATACACCCGGATTCCACGCCTCAAATTCCACGGTGCTCTCGTTATTTCCCTTCCCGAACCGCATAGCTCCGTCATGCCCGTAGATGACGATGTGTATCGTACCGTTCCCGGAAGCGTGCACCCTGAAGGATTCGTTCGCACCGTCCCCGTCGTCATCCTGCTCCTCTACGGAAGTGTTGAGATGCGGCTTTGATACCGGCACGGACATAAGGAACCTGTCGAGAAATCCGGGCCAACCCGTCCGATTCGCCCTGAGAGCCCTGTAATCCGTATCCGAGCCGTAAGTCGGGAACCATATGCTTATTCCATGGGCACGACTGACATTCATCTGCTTTGTATAATGAGATTCGGAAACGATGCTCTCGTTCACAGCCTCTCTCAATGATTTTCCGGCATATCTCAGCGGAGGAAAATCTATTTTTTTATCCATTTCCTCGGTCATGTCATAAAGGTCATAGGGGTATGGTACCTTATCATAGGATTCGGTGCCTGCCCTGGCCTCCGATATCTCAAGTTTATAATACGGAAGAAGCGAATCGAGAACGGAGGAATACTGTTTCAGCCGCATGGCTGTCTCATTCAGGGCTGAAAGATTCAGAGCGCTCATCGTCGATGAATATTCGCTGTTATTCCTTGCCCATGTGACATCCTGATGTACTATCATGCGGCATACATCCTGAGAATCATCCTGAGGCAGGGAGTAAAGATGCGATAGTATGAGGTCATACGGCCATCCCGAAATATCCTCCTCCTTCTCGGATGCCACGGAATAATTTGCATACGGCGCAATCTGGTAGAATACCTCGAACATGGCCATATTGCACTGGTCAAAACCTATGATATCCAGCTTGCCGTACCTTGAAGTTATGTTCGACAGGGCTTCCGAAGCAGCCGGAAGTGTCATAGTTCTTCCCCCTTCGTCAGCAGGCATCCCTTTCCAGCCCATCCCATGTCCCCAGAATACGAGCATTCTGTGGTGCGCCGGGTAATTGCTCAGCCCCCATGAAAGAAAATCCCTTAATGTTGATGGATTTGACATATCGACCTCATCGGTCCATGTGGAGTTCGCATCACTGAGATTGAACGAATGAAATCCGGAGCTCTCGAGCCTCATCAACTGGCTGTCGCCATACGAATCTCCGTCCTTGAGAACGAGTATGTTGAAACCGCTGCGATATCCGGCTCTTTCCATCTCTTCGAGGTCAGGAGCTATTGCGGAATTTATGTCCGCATTGAATCCTCCTGCCATGTAAATCATCACCGTCCACTCCGCAGTGGTGTCAGCGGGAGCGCTCTGCGCCGGCAATGCAGGAACAAGTACCAGCAGAGCAAAGGCCAGAAGGAGGGCTCTCTTCATGCAGGTCTATCCTCTCAATTGCTATAAGTATGTTTTGGGTATTTTCAGTGAACGGGCCGGCTCTTTCTCATATACCGGGAAAGAGATCATGCTGCAGGATTGAAATGTGTATAAAATTTTAATATAAAAATATGAAGATGGGCTATTTTACCGAAAAGTTTATACGCCTCGTAACCAATCTTTATTTGCTCTACAGAGAGAAGGTGAGGAAATATGAAGAAAAAAAGCCAAATGTTGGCAATAATCGCCATTCTTATAGCGATAGGAATGGTTCTGCCGGGGAGCGCTCTCCTTTCAGGGACGGCGCTCACAGGTAATAACAGGATACAGGTGGCGAGCAACGGTTTTGTTCTCGGCTCTTTAACACCATACCAGAAGAGCTATGACC
>CAZQEG010000030.1:0-9034 GCA_964591575.1 uncultured Thermoplasmata archaeon | reverse complement strand
GTTCCGTCGAACCTTCTTCCTTTTACCGCTCTTTCCAATGCATCGAGGTCCCTTCCGTTCAGCACGTAGAGGGTTATCTCGGAGCGCTCCGCTATCTTTGCCGCCATCGGGTCTATGACTATGTTCGAGCCTGCACCGCTTTCGCTCTTCATCACGAGTTCTCTCAGATCAGTGTGCGTCATCCTTTCTATTTTGCTTGCGTTTTGATTCTTCAGCGGGTCATCGGTGTATATGCCGTTTATCGATGTGGCATCTATCATCGTATCAGCCCCGACCCTCTCCGCAAGCATCGCAGCCACCGCATCCGTGGTGTGGCCGGGGTGTGTGCCTCCCATGACTACGATGTCGTATGAATTCGAAAGGACCATGGCCTCCTCGAAAGAGGATGGTACGGAGGGCGCCGCATAGCTTCCGAGGGCCGCTATGAGCAGGGCGGCATTGAGCTTTGTGGAGATTATCCCTATCTCATCCAGAAAGGACTCGTCCGCACCCAATTCTCTCGCCCTCTTTATGTAATCTCTGGCAGTCTTTCCTCCGCCGGCCACCGCAAATATCTTCCTTCTGTTCGATTCTCTTATCAGGTGCGAGGACAGCTCTCTCAGGAAATCCGCATCCGCCGAGCCGAGTATAGAGCCTCCGATGGAAATCACAAGCGGCTTCATGGGTAGGGAAATGCTCCGGATAAAATAAGTTTTCCTTCGGGGAAACCTTCATATTCCTTCGGATATAGCCAATGCCATGATAGCTGCGATAGGAACTCATGACAAAAAGAACATGCACAACGACCATGTGGGGGATTCCGCATATTTTGCGATATACGAGATAAGCGATAGCAATTACAGACTTCTGGAATATCGGAAGAACGGCTCCCCTGAAGAGGAGACGCATGGAGACCCGAAAAAGGCCGCTGCGATAATGAAAATCATAAAAGGATGCGATATACTCGTCGGAAGGGCGATGGGGCCGAATTTCATAAGAATAAGGGATAACAGCCCGTATCTGCCGGTGATAGTGAGGAACGAAATGAGCGTGGAAGGTGCCGCTTCCCAGCTGGTGAAGAACTATGAAAGGGTGAATGCTGCGCTGGAGGCGAAGAGAGCGGGAACATACGATAGAAAACCGGTGATAATAGAATAGGCTTTTAAGGCCGGCATTTTTCCCTGTCCGTGCTCGGAGTTGTTCTGGTAATTCTGGCCTCTGTGATGTGGGGACTTTCGAACATCCTTCTGAAAAGAAGCATCGCCGGCGGACTGGCACCCGAGAGCGCAAATGCAGTGCAGACCTCTTTCAGTGCGGTGTTCATGCTTCTGATATGGGCCTATGTCCTAGCATCGGGAACCATACGGGAAATAAATCTCGACCCTTATGCGGTAACATACCTTATAGTCGGGACTCTCGTGGGCTTGGCGTTCGGCACCACGGTTTTTCTGAAAGGCCTGAAGATGGTGGATGCATCCCTCGCCTCCCCTCTCTCGTCCACATCGCCTTTTTTTGTGATAGTCATGTCCTTCCTCTTCATCGGAGAGCGAATAACGGCCGGAATAATCCTCGGAGCTGTTCTCATCTTTGCAGGTGTGGTCCTTCTCGGCAGGAAGGAAGGGAACGGAGAGCGCTCCCGAAGAGGAATACTTCTCGTATCCATAGCGCCTTTCTTCTGGGCGATAACCATAGTCCTTTACAGGGTTGCGCTCCGCTCGATAGACATCTATACCGCAAATGCAATCAGAATGACTATCCTCGGTGGGACGATGTGCCTCTATGTCCGGCTTAAACGAATTCCCTGTTTCGGAGGAAAAAAGAGCAGTGTCGCTGATGCGGCAGGTGCGGGAATATTCAACTATGTTATCGGGGGCACGGCATTTCTGTTCGGGCTCGTGCTCATAGGGGCTTCGAAGGCCTCCGCCATATCCGCCGGAACTCCGTTCTTCACCATGCTCTTCGCTGCGCTCTTCATACATGAAAGGATAAAGAGGACATACATCTACGGAGGGGTTCTTGTGGTGGCAGGTCTCATTGTCCTCTCCCTCATGTGATTCTGGATGCGATCTTCCTCATGATATATGTATGTCCCTCATACTGCAGAGATATCAGCTTTTTCTCGGATATCATCCGCTCGATTAGCGAAGGGTCAGCACCTGCTTTTCTCAGGAATTCATCCACCGCATCATCTCTCATCGGATGTACGGAGGTTATCGCAAGTATATCCTCCTCCGGATTTCCCGTCTGCGCAAAGGAATTTCCCTCGTACCCTATGAGATATTCCACCCTATCGCCGAGAACCGCATGAAATCTCTGGAAAACGGCGTTTATCGTATGTTCCGAAGGAACCCGGGCCCATTCCTCGGCCGGGGGCCTTATCGGCACCGCAATATAGGCCGCGTCCGGTCTGAGTTTTCCGAGGAACTCCGCAATTCTTACGGCCTCTTCCGAGTAATCCATTCCGTCAACGAGCATCGTCTCCGTAACCATCTTTCCGCTGAATTTTTTCCTGAGTTCCAGCATACCTTCGAGAATTCTGCTGTGGGAAAGGCCCTCTTCCGGCCGGTCTATCTCCTTCCAGAGCTCATCGCTCACGGCATCCAGTTTAACGGAGATGTAATCGAAATTCTCAAGCTCGGAACGGACATCCTCCATCCACAGAAGGGACGAGTTTGTGATTATCGCAGTCTTTATCCCGAGAGAAGTGAGCATCTCCCTCTCCTTTCCAAGGTTTATGTCGAGGGTCGGCTCGCCGTCAGGCACGAATGTCAGATAATCGATTTCGACGCCTTCTTCCTTTGCTTTTTCCACCTTTGCTCTGACATCTTCATATATCTCGTTCGGATCATAGTAGGCCCTTCTCTCCGCACTTTTCACTATCGTTCTCCCCAGCTGGCAGTAAACACAGCCGTACGAGCATATCTTTGCCGGAATGTTGTTTATTCCGAGGCTTCTTCCGAGCCTCCTTGAGGGAACCGGTCCGAAGGCTATCATAATTGTCCATATGAGAGCGATGCTTAAACGTTTTTGCGAAAAACGCCTTTTTAGGAAATTTTTCCTTCATCAATCCTTCTCGAGATGCACGATGTTTATCGGATAGGATATCTCTATTCCTTTCTGATTGAACCTCTTGAACAGCTCCTCCTTTATCTCGGACTCCACCTTCCACTGATTCATGGCATCATCCACCCACAGGTACAGCTTGAATCTGATGTTCGAGTCGAGGAAATCCACGAGTCTGACAAAAGGTGCTTTGTCTCCCTCCTTTATCACGTTCGGATGGTTCATCGCCACATCGAGTATCGTCCTTTTCACCTCGTCAACATCGGAATCGTAGGAAACATCCATCGGGAATCTCACCTTGAAATTGGCATCCGGCGTGCTTATGTTCACTATCTTCTGGCCTGCAAGGTCGTTGTTCGGCACTATTATCATGTCATGGTCGAAGGTGTTGTATAATTTCGTGCTTCTCATTCCGACATGTTTAACCTCGCAGTATTCACCGGTCTCCAGCTTTATTATGTCCCCCTCTCTGAACGGCCGGTCTATGAGGAGATGTATACCGCTGAAGAAGTTGGAGAGCGTATCCTGGGCGGCGAACGCTATTATCAGTCCTATCACCCCCATACCTGCTATGAGCATCGTTATATCTATTCCCAGATATCCCATTATCGCCGTGCCCGCTGCCAGTATTATCGTTATTATCCCGAGCTTTTCGGCGAGGGGTATGAGCGCATCATCCAGCTGGGTCTTCGTCTTTCCGGCATATTTTCTTACCTTTATTATGACGATGTCCCTGAATACCTTGTAGACGACCCACGAAACCAGTATTATTACCGATATGTCGTATGTCTTGGTTACCAGAATCGCTATGTTCTTCGGTGGAGCGAATATATAAACCGATGATGCGGCGCCGTAGAGAACAAGAAATGCGGCCACCGGCCCTTTTATAATCTCGAGTATCATATCGTCGATATCAGTCTTCGTGCGCTTCGCAGCCCTTTTCATGGCAGGGCCTATGAAGAGGAAGAGCAGAATACCCATTCCCGCCCAGAAGAGCACATTCACTATAAATGCGAGCACCCTGTTCTCGATGTATATCCCGAGCCTGTCGTGAAGGAACTCCTCGAAAAGCGTGAGAGTTCTCGGGATTTCCACTGATATCTTTGCGCTCCCATGAAAAGTCCTGACGATACTGGCATTCGGCTCGCTGTAGGGTATCTCTCTGAAACTTACGGTGAAGTTTCCGTCCTCCGCATAATCTCCGGGAATAAGTTTCAGGGTGAATGTGCGGTACCCGCCCTTTTCGAGGTCGAAGCTCGCATCCGACATCTTTGCGGTCCAGCCGGAAGGAATCTCGCAGAGCACCTCTATGTGATAGGTCCCGTTGTCAGGGTTGTAGAGCGTCCAGTTGTATTCCAGAGGCTGCCCGGTCGAACTCTTGGAGTAGGAATCTATCTCGCCTATGTTGAGCTCACCCTGCACGAGAGGGGCGAGAAGCAGGACTGCGAGCAGTGGTATCGCAATATACGAGGAGCGCACGTTCTCCCATTTTCATTTCATATAAATAACTATCATATCATCTATGCATCGATGGGTTTAAGTAAAGTGTGTGATAAAGGGGTAAAATCTTTCAGGACAAAGATTAAATATTGTATGAAGGATATGGCCGTGTTGAGGTGAACGCATGTCCAAAGAAGCAGAACATATACAGTATCTCCGTCAGAGACTTGCAAAATATGCCGCACTTGTTAAGAAGATGAAGGCGAACGAGATAAGGATGAGGATGGAGATAAAGAGGCTTGAGAACGAGAAAAAAGCCATGTTGAAGGAGAAGTGGGAGCGAATAAAGGAAAAGGACGAGGAGATAGTTCGCCTCAAGAAGAGAATCCAGTTCCTCCAGAAACAGCTCGCAAGCAGGGAGACCGAGGTAAAGGACACGAGCGGTATCGCCGAGAAGGAAAAGGAGATCGGCAGGCTGAAGGACGAGCTTTCGAGGGCCAGACTCGAGAAGGACGACCTGAAGAGGGAAATACTGCACTGTCAGAGCGAGATAAACAGGCTCAAAGAGAGGGGCATAGAGCTCGAGAAGGAGCTCAGGGAGAGGTCTGTCAACACCGTGCTGGTCATCAAAGGCGGAGAGCTTCTGATACCGGAGGAGAGCAAGATAGAGGGCAGTATAGAATCGGAGAGAGGCATAAGTCTCGGAACGAAGGTCTCGGTCAACGGCGACATAACCTCGAAGGAGGACATAGTCGTGGGCAGCCGTTCAGTAATAAAAGGGGTGATACAGGCCGAAGGCTCCGTAAAGCTCGGAGGCGGTACTGAGGTCAACGGTGATGTCATAGCCAAGGGAGACATATACCTGAACTCCAGATGCACCGTGGAGGAGATTGTGGCGGACGGCAAGGTAAAGGTTGGAAAGCACGGCGTGATACAGTCGATATCCGCCGGAGGTGATGTGATACTGGAGGACGGGGTTACCGTTGAAGAGAATGTGGAGTACTACGGCGCTCTTTCCACGGGTGCGAATGTGTCCATCAAGGGCTCGGTGATACCCCGGGCGAACACGAAGAAGACGGTGGTTGTGAAGGACGATGAAAATGAGGAAGCAGAGGATTTGGAAGAGCCCGAAGAGGAGGATGAAGAGGAATTCCCGGAGATGAAGAACGTGAATGTCAATGTCACTGTGCAGTCCCATGTTGTGCCGGAGGAAAAGGAACCGGAGGCGGAGAAAGCGGTTGAACCGGAGCCTGAGCCCGAGGAGGAGGCCCCTGTTAAGGAACCCGAACCGGAGCCTGAGCCGGAAAAGCCCGCTGAAAAGGAAGAGGAGAAAAAGGACAGCGATGTGCCCGAGGGAAAGAAAAGATGCCCAGTATGCGGAGCTCTCAACGATGAGGATGCCGAGATATGCATAGCATGCGGCGCAGAGTTCGAGGAGCTCTGAGGAAAAATTTATTGGTTAAAAAGTTTCAGAAGCCAGGCCTTATCTTCTTCCTGCTTATCTTTATTCCGCCCGGTGTGGCCATAAGGAGATTCTTTGCGATACCAGCGACATCTCCACCGGTATCCTTTGCGACCGATTTGAGCTCTTCTATGACCCTTTTCAGCTCGAGGTCATCGTTCGCCATCATGGTGAAATCGACCACGAGTATGTTTCCGTTGTAAAGCTCGGATGTAAGGTCTGCAAGGTCGTCATACCCGTTTATCTCGGCAACTTTGACCACAGAGCGCGCTCCGCTCAGTGCGGCGGCCTCATCTGGGAACTCCATCTCCGCAAGGTCGATGTACTCTCCGGCTGCAGCGCTCTCTCTGTCCTTCTTCACATGAATCATGTTTTTTGTCTTTTTAAGGAATCCGCCTACCATATAATGGCCTCCTTTCGGTTCTTATCTGCCTCATCAATTTATAGAATAAAAAGCTATCGATTGCCGACCGGAAATTTACCCCAATCCTGCTTGGTTTCTCAATCGACCTGAAACGCTCATTGGAAAGGTTTTAATACTATGAAAGCAAATAAGCGATTATGACAGGCTTCTCCGCAGTTATCACAAAAGAGGATGAATGGTATGTTTCATGGTGTCCTGAACTTGACATAGCCAGTCAGGGAAAAACGGTTGAAAAAGCTCTGGAAAACCTGAAAGAGGCCATAGAGCTGTATCTCGAGGACGAAGATGCGGAACTTCCGGAAAGAAAGCCGCTCATTACAACACTGGAGATAAAGCATGAAAAAGCTGCCAATCCTGTCATCTCATGATGTTCTGAAGGCCCTCAGGTCTGAAGGTTTCGAAATGGTCGGAAGAAAGGGGAGCCACATAAGGCTGAAAAAGAAGGGAAAGCCTACAAGAATAGTCATAGTCCCAGATTACAAGGAGATTCCCAGAGGAACCCTCAAATCGATAATAAGGCAGTCCGGCATGAGCACAGAAGAATTTCTCTCCGGACTGTGATTCCTACTCTTTCTTCCTTTTCGTATACCTTCTCCTTCCCTCTGCCTTTTCCAGTGTTTCCAGAACCGCTGTCCCTCCGCTCCACGAGCTTTCATAGCTTCCGAGGATGATATCTATCAGCCCCTCGTCCCGGTAGTGAGCGCTCTTCCATCCTTCTTTCAGAACCCGCAGGTCGGATGCCATCCTTTCGGTTTCCCCGCTTATCTCGGCAAGACCGAAATCTATGAGCGCTACACTCCCGTCGATAATCATCATATTGGAGGTTGTCAGGTCGCCGTGGACTATCCCCGAGGAATGCAGTCTGGCAACTACCCTGCCGATCTCCGAGGCAATCCTTTCCTTTTCTGCCCCGCTCATCCCCCCAACGGCATCCTTCACCCTCGGACAGTCGAGGTATTCCATCGTAATCTCCATTTCTCTCATGTCAATGTCATATATTATCGGAGTTCTTACGCCGGCGCTCTTCGCCCGGTGGATTATCTTCGCCTCGGCCTTCGTGCGCTCTTTCCTTATCTTCGCATCCAAATCCGGTATCCTGTATCTTTTCGGCACTCTCCTCTTCAGGACGGCCTTGCGCCCGAGAAATTCCGTGAGATAGAGTTCGGCCTCAGCTCCTCTCTTTATCAGTTTCATAGGGCTTCCTCTATTGCCTTCCTCAGTATGGCGCTCGCCTTTTTACCGTCCAGCTTCCCTCGGACTCGGGCCATGAACGGCCCCATCAGCGGCCCCAGCGCTCCCATTTGCCTCTCCTTAACGAAGTCCAGCTTCTCTTTCACAAGGCTCCGGGCAAGCTCAAAGGCCTCATTCTCGCTCATAGCACCGAGCCCCGCCTTTTCAATGGCCTCATCCACACCCATACCTTTTGCCATATTTTTCAGAACGACTTCCATGCCTTCTTTGGAGAATTTCCCGTCTTTAAGCGCTTCGAAGGCATCTCTAAGCTCTCTCTCGCCGAGTTTCCCCGCCTCCGGAATCTGAACCAGCACCCTGAGTGCCACCTTCGGCATCCCGTACTCCTTTGAGAGCGCTTCGAAGATATCATCCTTCTCCGAATCCACTATCTGCCGGGCATCCTGCTCGCTTATCCCGTATTCCCTTGCGAATCTCATAATTTTATCTTCCCTGAGCTCCGGAATCTCTATTCTCTCCAGCATTTCCTTCGAGACATACACCGGCCTGACATCTGTCTCGGGGTACATCCTTGCCTTTCCGGCGAGCGGCCGGCTGTATCTGCTCTTCCCTGTTTCCTCCGCATTTCTCGTCTCCTCGGGAACGCCTTCCAGCGCCATCTCGGCCCTTCTTATCACCATGTCGAGGGCTTTTCTTGCGGTTTCTTCCGTTTCCGCCACAAGAACGAAGGCATCCTGCGCCCCGGTTTTCAGGGCCTTTTTCACATCGGAAACCTCCTTTTCGGTGATTCCGTAGGCCGGAAGTTCATCCGAGTGGAATATGCCTTTCACGCCTGCAACCGCAGCATACTGTGCGAACTCCGGCCCCAGTCTTCTTTCGCTCTCACCTTCCTTCGCACCGAGAAGGCCCCCGAACCCAGGCAGTCTTATTCCCAGCACCTTTCCGCCCTTTTTGAGGGCTTTCCTCACAATCTGGGACCCCGTTCCTTTGAAGAGAGCGCTCAGGTCGCGAATATCTCGCTCGACCCGCGCATCCCTCGCTCTCAGCTCCTCCGCCGCCTCTCTGAGCCTGAGCTGCCTTTTCACCTCTTCCTTCACATAGAGCGGTATCATATCCAGCTGCTGCACTCCCTTTATCTCCACCCTCGCACCGCCTTCTATCGAGATGTTGATGTCCTGCCTTATCGTTCCGAGCCCTCTTTTCACCCTCTTTGTCGAGCGAAGTACGGAGCCTATGATTCCGGCCGCTGTTCTGGCATCCTCGGGGTCGTGGATATCCGGTGCCGTGGCTATCTCTATCAGGGGTATTCCAAGCCTGTCCAGCCTGTACACCTTCTCTCCGGCCTTTCCCCCCTCAACGGGCCTCGCCGCATCCTCTTCAAGGCATATCGTCGGTATTCTCACACTCTTCCCGTTCGTCTCTACGGAGCCGTGCATCGCAACTAGCCCGGTTCTCTGGAATCCGGTGGTGTTCGA
>CAZQEG010000029.1:0-9432 GCA_964591575.1 uncultured Thermoplasmata archaeon | reverse complement strand
GAGCACACGCGGATGGTAACGAAAACAGCGATGGGCGCCGCAAAAGCCCGTGGAGACCTCGATATGGACTATGTGATTGCCGCCGCACTTCTTCATGATGTGGGAAAACTTCTGGAATTCACGGTTAAGGACGGAAAAGTTGTCAAAAGCGATTACGGGAAGCTGATAAGACACCCTGTTTCCGGAGCTATACTTGCCTCCGAGGTCGGACTTCCGGATGAGATAGTGCATGCGATAGTCGCGCATTCGAAAGAGGGTGATGCCGTCAAAAGAACGCCGCTGGCCGTGCTGATACACCACTGTGATTTCATAGATTTCGAGATAGACAAGGCGAGAATGTGAGGTGCTCGGCCTGCGGAAGGGATGCGGTAATTTACATAGCATACAGCGGCAGGTATCTCTGCGAGAAGCATTTTATCGAGTTCGTGGAGCGCAGGGTGAGGCAGGAGTTCAAAAGGGAAGCGGATATACCCAGAGGCTCGAAGATTGCCGTGGCGGTTTCGGGGGGAAAGGACAGCGTAACTGCCATGCACCTGACCTATGAAATCATGAATCCCAGAGGAGTGGAGGTTGAGGCGATAAGCGTTGACGAGGGGACCCCCGGATATAGGGATAGGGCCATAGAGAAGGCACTCATGAACTCCAGAGATATCGGCATAGAACACCACATAGTCAGCTTCAAAGAGGCCTTTGGAATAACCATCTCCGAAATAGCGGCGATGGTGAGGGATAAGAGCCCGTGCTCCTACTGCGGAGTTCTGCGGAGGCAGGCTCTCAACCTGACGGCGAAGGCCATATCTGCGGATTTTCTCGTCACCGGTCTCACTCTGGATGACACGGCCCAGTCCATACTCATGAACTTCACCAAAGGAGATATGGAGAGGCTGGCCAGATTGGGACCTCACACGAAGGTGCAGGAAGGTTTGGTTCCCCGACTCCAGCCCCTGAGGTTGATTCCCGAGAGAGAGACATACCTGTATGCCAGCCTGAAAGGATACCCTTTTCATGAATCGAGGTGCCCTTTCGCAGGTGAGGCGATGAGAAACGAGTACAGGGCGATAATAAACGAATTAGAGGACAGGCATCCGGGAACAAGGCATGCGATAATCAACAGCTATGACGCTATAAAACCTATGCTTGAGGAGAAATTCAGGCCCGCAAAGCTGAACAGATGCGAAAGATGCGGGGAACCTACGACCGGCAGATTGTGCATGGCATGCAGGATGCTTGATGAACTTCGCAGCGGAAGGAGAGAAAATTAATATAAGGGCCGTTTATGGAGAAGCGAATGAGAGATGTCGAGGAAATTCTTGCCGAAGGCGACGAAGCCTATGAACTCGGAAGATATCATGAAGCTCTGGAAAGATATCGGGAAGCCATAGAAGCGGATTCCACCCTTGAGGCCGCACACAACAACGCAGGCGTGTGCCTCGAAGCCATGGGAAAGTACGAAGAGGCCATAAAGGAGTACGATAAAGCAATAAAAATAAATCCCAGATACGAAACCGCATGGTTGAACATGGGAAACTCTCTGCTTGCGCTCGGCAGAAAAAAAGAGTCGATCGAGGCATATGAAAGGGCCGTGGAGATAAACCCCGATTACCTTGATGCCCACATAGCAAAATGCAGTGCTCTGATATCCATGAAAAGGAGAAGGGCGGCTCTGAGATACTGTGAAGAGGTCGTCAGAGAGCATGAAGAACCGGACTATATAGAGGCAAAAGCCTTCATCCTTCAGGAGCTTGGAAAATACGACGATGCTCTGAAATCCTTGGACAGAGCGCTCTCATGGGGCCCAACCGCATCCCTTTACAATGCCAAAGGAAACCTTCTCACACTGATGGAAAGATATGAAGAAGCCATAGAGAACTATAATCTCGCACTTGAGATAGAGCCGGATAACGAGGAGTTCTGGAACAACAAAGGGTATGCCTTTTTCATGATAGGGCTGTATGACGAAGCGATAGAATCATATGACCGGGCGATACAGATAAACCCGAGATACAAGGCGGCATGGTATAACAAAGGATATACGCTCCACGGCATAGGCCGACTGGAGGAGGCTGTTAAGTGCTACCGAATGGCCGTAAGGTATGACGAATACGATGAAGTTCTGTGGAACAACCTGGGAAATGCACTTTACAACCTCGGAAAATACGATGAGAGCATACCCTATTTCGTAAGGGCGATAGAGGTCAACCCGAACTATGATATTGCGTGGAATAACATAGGCAATGCGCTGGACAGGATGGGCAGGCACTCCGAATCGATAGAATACCACGACAGAGCGCTCGCCATAAACAAAAAATTCGATTATGCACTATACGCAAAAGGCTATGCCATGGCAAGGGCCGGAAATCCGGAGGACGGACTGGACTGGATAGAGAAATCTCTGGCGATAAATCCGAAATACGACCATGCATGGTTTGCCAAAGGCCATGTTCTGGAGATGCTGGGAGAGCTTCCGGATGCGGTGGAAGCACTGAAGAAGGCTCTCGAGCTGAACCCGGACTATCCCGAGGCATGGGATATGCTGGGCAGGGTATACAGGGAACTGGGAAGAGCTCAGTGGGCCGAACTCTGCGAGGCAAAGGTCCTGATCTCCTACCGTAATCTTCTCGAAGCGGACCCCATGGATTTCAACCTCAGGATGAATGAGATAGAATACCTCATGAAAATGGGGCATTATGACGATGTTGTGGATAGATGTGATGAATGGATGATTATAAGGCCGCTGGATGAGAGGGCTTGGAAGGCCACGATAGATGCTCTTATCGAGAAGAGCATGGGAAAAGATGCCCTTGTCTATCTCAGAAGAGCCGAAGAAAAGGGGATATCCATCGATAATGTGCGGAAAGCCAGAATATACGGCTCTCTGGAGCACTGGAATGAGGCTCTCGAAGTGCTCGGGGATGAAGATAGCGAAGATGTGCATTTCTGGAAGAGCAGAGCACTCCATGAACTCGGAAGAGACGAGGAAGCGATGGAAGAGATATATTCCGCCGCATCGACCGCTGATAAATGGATGCTTCAGGGAAATATTTTGGAATCACTTAAAAGATATCATGAAGCCATGATTGCCTATGAAAATGCAAACGAAATCGACGAGAGTTCGTCCGCATGGATGGGCATAGCCCGCTGCAGAATGCAGGCCGGAGAGGCAAAAAAAGCGAGGGAAGCGGCCGAAATCGCCCTGTCGATAAATCCGGATGATGAAGAGGCCTGGGATTTCTTCAATCCGAAACCTCCCACGGAAAAAGCGGAAAAAGCAGTTCCGTAAGCATTGCAGGGCAAATTTCGATTAGCTCTCCCGCTTCGAGCACCATATATCCCGAGCCTTTGACGATGTTAAGGTCCTTCCCGAGATTCGCATCGGCGACCGCCATTTTAAGGTATGCGGCTGCGTCTCTGGGTTCCCTCGGGATTTCCACCACCCATCTTCCGTTCTCTATCCTTCTCGGCATTCCATTCCATTTTCTCAGGAAGTTCTCCGATTGAGGATTCCATACTGGCGGGCCGTAATGGTTCACCACTGCCGGAAGCTCTCCCGCTTCGAGCTCGAAAGCAAAAAGGATTGAGTTTTCCTCTGCGCGATATGCGGAAGAGAGGACCGAAAAGCCCCTGTCCGAGAATCTCCTCGAAAGAACCCGTCTGGTCTTCTTTATCTGCGGGAAGAGAACATCCGGTACAAGGTCCGGTCTATCCATCTTCAGACCTACGAGATGCGTGCCCCTTCTTTGAATCTCCGCAGATATTCTATCTCCGCTTTCTGGGGCCCTCTTTACCGGAAAGAAGAACCGTATGTCCGGAGAACGGAGATATTCGTGTGCGGCATATATGAAAAGGGAGAATGAGTCTATCGAGAGAGCGGAAGCGACATTCCTTTTCGGGTCCACGGGGTCTATGAATATCAGAGGCTCATCGAATCTGTTTCCCGGCTCATCTTCAAGTCTCAGCCTTATACCTCTTTTCCATTTCTGAGTGCCCTCCAGAACCGCCCGGAAGGAACCGTAACGGAGTATGAGAAGTTCGGTGAGATATCCGGAGAATCCCTCTACCTCGGCCTCCGCTCCGTAAACGCCTATCCCCTTCATGAACCTCTTCAGCAGGCGAACCTCGTCTCTCTGGTCATTGTCCATGTGATTTTTTATATACTCAGTGTGAAATGGGGTTCTATCAACCGCGCTCATCTTCTTGCTTCCGTCACCCGTGCGGTAGCATGGCACTACATCGACCTCGAAGCCCATGAATTCACCATGCACATATGGGTGGGATGCGTAGCTCTCCTTTCCGTTCACGGAGCGCATCCCTATGTCCAGCCCTATTCTTTCCATCTCTTCCACCGGTGTTTCCGGAGAAAATCCTATGAAAAGGTCGATGTCCGAGCCTTTGAGGTTGGTTCCCTTTGCTATTGAGCCGACGAGTATCGGTTCCGCATCAACCGCATATTCTTTTATTATCTTTTCTATCTTCGCAGATAGAGCGGCTACTGCCTCTTTTATCTTCTTTTCCTCGCCCGGCCCCGGCTTTATCGAATAAAGAACCTTCTTTTCGATGTCCATGGAGCGGCATAGCTCCTCGATTAAAAAAGCTTGGTCGGAATTCCCGGAAAATTTACTATACTGCAGATGGTGGGATGCCGCCTAAAAATAGCATCGAATTCCTGCAAGGGGGCCGTCCTAGGTCTGAATCGGATGGGCTTCGGGATTTGCATCGAACAACTCGTATTTCAGATTTCCGTGGAAGGTTTTATCTATTAATCCACAATTGCATCGGCAATGAAAGTCCTGATGACAGGAATAAGATTTCCACCTGCACCCGGTGGCGCTGAGACCCACATATTGGAGATATCGAAAAGGCTGGCAGAACACCATGATATCGAGGTCTTCACATCGGACCTTTATCGTGAGATTCCCTTTCGCAGGATGTCTCCCTCGGATGAAGGCTATTCTTCCTACATGGGAATTCCGGTTCACAGGTTCAGGGGATACACGCTTGGAGGTGATGCACACTATGTATTCATTCCCGGCATGATTGTTCCTATGCTAAAATACGGAGCGGACATAGTGCACGCCCATTCATATGGGTACTTTCAGGTTAATCTGGCTGCATTCAAAAGGGCACTGCAGGACAGCAAATTCATCATCACACCTCATTATCATCCAGAATGGTCCATGGCCGGAGGAGAAAAAAGGAAGGTTCTCAGGAAGGTCTATGACAATGTCTTCTCAAAGTGGGTACTTGACAGAGCGGATGCGATAATAGGCGTTTCCAAGCATGAGATGGAACTCATGTCAAGGTTGGGGTTCGACACATCCAAGATACACTTGATCCCCAATGGCATAGATTTCTCCCTCTACGAACGTATCCCGGACCCAACACCTTTCCTGAGGGCGTACGGACTTGAGGAAAAGAAGAAGAGCGGGTGGAACATCGTGATGTATGCCGGAAGGCTTGCACCGAACAAAGGCCTGCTTCAACTGGTCAACTCCGCAGAGATTGTCATAAAGGAGCACCCTGACACCCTCTTCGTGCTGGTGGGGGATGATGCGGGAATGAGAGGAATGATAGAGTCGAAGATAAGAAAGATGGGACTGGAATCATATTTCCTCATTACTGGGCACATAAAGGAGGATTCGATGTACCGCTCCGCCATATCCTCCTGCGATGTCTTCGTGCTTCCAAGTGAATACGAGGCATTCGGAATAGTTCTTGCGGAGGCCATGGCATGCGAGAAGCCCTGTGTGGGTACGAGGGTCGGCGGTGTTCCCGAAGTTATCGATGGGGGAAAAACAGGATATATCGTCGAGTACGATGATACGGATGCTCTGGCAGAGAAGATAAGCAGGATTCTTTCCCTGCCGGATAAAGGGCACTCCATGGGCATTCTCGGAAGAAAGAAGGTGAAGGAGAGGTTCACATGGGATTCCGTTGCGGAGCAGATAGATGAGCTTTACCGGAAGGTGGTCGGCTGAGAATAGCCTTTACCTCCGACTATTTCTATCCTCAGAACGTCGGAGGGGCGGAGAGGAGCGCTCTTGAGCTGGCAAAGGCACTTGTGAAAAAAGGAAACGAGGTCACCGTTTACACCAGATATACGAAAGGCCTGAAAGATGAAGAGGAACTGCACGGCATCCGTATAAAGAGAATTTTCAGAGCACTGGCAAGATTTACCGTCGGAGGGGGGGATGTACTGGATCAGAGAGCGGTCGATGCGGTGGAGAGCAGAACTCTTATAAAAGAGGCGAAAAAAGATGATGCGGAGATTCTTCACTCCCATAACAGAGATACCGCTGTTTTTACAGCAATTGCCGCAAAAAAGACAGGCATCCCGTCCGTGGCCCACATCAGGGATTACTGGCCGATATGCCCGAAGAGAGACCTTTTCAGGGGGAAAAGCATATGCTCGGGACCTGAAAACTGCGCTCTCTGCATGGCAAGGTTCTACGGAAACAAATGGAAGCTTCCTTTTTATCTCAAAAGCTCTGCAGATACGAGGTACAGGAGAAAAAAGCTCGGATATCTGAACCCTTTTTTTATTCATATAAGCGATTATTCCAGAAAAACCCTGAAAATGGAACCATCCGTGCGCATATACAACCCCATAGACCTTTCTCTGTTCCGAAATGCAGGGGAAGAGAGAGGAAAGGTGCTTTATATCGGTGGAATGACAAAGCATAAAGGGGTCGATATCCTTGTAAAAGCGGCCAAAGGGCTGGACATAAAGCTCCATCTGATAGGTGACGGCTATCTACTGCGAGGGATATCTCAGGAAAACGTGGTGAAACACGGAGCGCTCCCCTATGAAAAGATGCTCAAAGAGCTATCTACCGCTGAGATGGTGGTGGTGCCCAGTGTCTGGCCCGAACCATTCGGAAGAGTGGCTGTGGAGGGAATGGCGGCGGGAAAGCCCGTTATTGTCTCGCCATACGGAGCGCTGCCCGAGATCGTTGGAGGCGGGGGCCTTGTATTGAATGAGTTCGATAGCAAGAATCTCAGAAATGCGATACTGCGTCTGCACGATGATGATTCGATGAGAGAAGAGCTCTCAAAGAAGGCCCTGAAAAGAGCGCAGGAATTCTCACCGGAAAAGATATCTTTAAGTGTCCTTTCCCTTTATAAAGAACTTCTCAGAGAAAACGAATCTTTACAGTGAATCCATGTACATCCTTTCAAATCGAGGTGCGATTTTTTCGGGAAGGAAGTCTTCTGCCCACGCTCTAGAGGATTTCTCGTACTTTTTGCGATTTTTCAGAAGAAATCCTATCTTTTTTGCTATATCGCCAGCATCCTCAGGGTCTGCAAATATGCCGGAAACTCCTTCTTTCACGGCGTCTGGAACTCCTCCGGTTCTCGCAGCCACCACCGGAATGCCGTATGCGTTCGCCTCCAGATAGACAATCCCGAATCCTTCCACATCGTCCCTCAGTTCCAGCGGAGGAAGGGCAAACACATCAAGTGAGGGGTAAAATCTCTCTATTTTGTCTTTCTCAGATATTTCTCCGAGATATTCCCATCTGAAACCGGATCTCTTCAATTCTTTCAATATGATATCCTTAAGAGGGCCATCCCCTGCCAGCCGATATATGAACTCAACACCGCTTTCATGAAGTATTTCGAGGGCTTTTATTATGGTAGGGATGTTCTTTCTTTTCACAAAACGTGAGATGGTTCCGACCACAGGCAAACCGCTCTCGATATGTCTGTGTGATATCCTCAGGGTCAGAGGGGGTGTTATTATCCTGATCCTCTCTTTATCTATCCCGAAGTTGTCCGTAGCAAGCCTGGCCGTGAACCTGCTGTTCACATGCACGAATTCTGCATTTTTCAAAGACTCCCGGTACAGCAGTCTCCTGTACCCACTGACATTTTTTTCAAGCACTTCCATTCCGTGAACGCTCACCACATATCTACCTCTTGCCCCTATGGACGGCTCGAGATGCCAGAAATGAGCAATATCAAAATTTTCTATATCCGGGCTCTTTACGGTTTTCATATATCTTTTTACCGCCATCTTTTGCGGGAGAAGTCTCATCAGCGCCCACTCTGCAAAACGCACCTCATTCCCCCAGTCCTTCAGAACTATCTTGTGTCTCCCCCTGAGGGCGTTATATATGCTCAGGGAAAACTGCTGAATTCCTCCTTTCTCATGCAGTTTCGGAATCACATAAAGGCATCTCATCGGGTCATCCCCTTGGCCTTTGAAATGAAATATGCCATACCAATCGGCGCCCCTACAAGAAACGCCAGTATGCTGGCATATGCCGCACCCACCACCCCGAACATAGGTATCATAACGGCGTTGGCAGCAACATTTATTCCCGCCGTTATCCAAACGATGCTTGCATTCACGTGCGGCTTTCCCATCCCGTCTATAAATGCACCGGATAGACTGCCAAAGGGCCTTATTATACCCCACAATGCGAGAATCTGCAGGATATATGCGCTCTCCAGATATCTTCCTCCGTAGAATATCGAAAGTATCTGACGGGGAAACAGTATCAGTATCAGGGAAGCGGGAACGCTGAGGGCAAGGGAGTAAGCGACGCCGTGCCAGTACAGGCTGAGCATCTCCCTTTCTCTGTGCTGGGAACTCATCTTCGATGCCATGGGAAATATGACCATATATGCAGCCTGAGGAATGATATAAACCGCGCTCGCCAGTATCCACGCGCTCCCATAGACGGCAACTCCGGAAGCGCCTAGGAAAAAGCCCAGCATTATCATATCGGTTCGCGTGTAGAGCATGGAACCGAGAGCGCTTATCGATGAATATTTGCTGAATTTCAGTATCTTTTTCGTCCATACCGAATCTCTTTCCATATGCGGGAATCCGACAAACCTGAGTCCGTAGAAAGCGGATATCAGATTCACAGACGCCAGAATTACTATAACATCCACTCCTGTCCTCAAAAATCCCATGAAAAATGCAGCGGGAAAGAGGGATGACATTGCCACAAGACCGAGAAAATCTATCTGGAATATCTCTTTTATTCTGTGCTCTGCCTGAAGGCGCTGTTTGAAAAATGTGTTGAGAACAAGAGAGAACATAAGGACCGGAATGAAAAGAAAGAGCTGAAAAAGCTGCGGAGTGCGAAAGACATGCGGTAGTGTGAATGCGAAGGCCACGCTCAGTACTGACAGCAAGCCGACCGAGAGGATTTTTATTCTGAAAGCGTTGTCCGCAACCTTTCTCTCCTCCCTTCCCTCCGCAGCGTATTTTATCAGAGCATTTCCCGTACCGGAATCACTGTAAAGTATCATAAAATTGTACACGGACAGAGCGAGCATGAGAGCTCCGTATTCCTGTGTCGAGATGAATCTGGCGGAAAGCACGACATAAATGAATCCTATCAGCGCTATCGTAGCCTTGTCCAGCAGTGCAAAGCCGCCCTTTCTCAGCAGAACTCCGTCGAAGGATGTCATGAGCGG
>CAZQEG010000028.1:0-9951 GCA_964591575.1 uncultured Thermoplasmata archaeon | reverse complement strand
CTTATCCTTTTCAATTCCTCTTTCGGAAGCGTCGCCAGAAGTTCCCATGCGAGGTTCAGGGTATCCTCTATTGTCCTGTCCTCATCCTTTCCCTGGGCCACGAAGTTCTTCTCGAATATATCGGAGAATTCGAGGAATTTCTTGTCTCTCTCGGTGAGCGCTTCCTCTCCGACAACGGCCACCAGATTCCTAAGGTCATTTCCCTCGGCATACGCCGCATAAAGCTGATTGGCCACATCCGCATGGTCTTCTCTGGTCCTTCCCTTCCCGATTCCCTGCTGCATAAGCCTGGAAAGGCATGCCCCCACGGTTACCGGCGGGTATATACCCTTTCTGTGAAGCTCTCGAGAAAGCACTATCTGTCCTTCAGTTATATATCCTGTGAGGTCCGGTATCGGGTGCGTCATATCATCATCAGGCATGGTGAGTATTGGAATCTGAGTTATTGTCCCGGTCTTTCCGTAGATTCTTCCGGCTCTCTCGTAAAGGTTCGCAAGGTCCGTGTACATGTAGCCGGGATATCCTCTTCTTCCGGGGACTTCCTGTCTTGCGGCTGCAATCTCTCGCAGTGCCTCGCAGTAGTTGGTCATATCCGTAAGTATGACGAGAACATGCATTCCCTTATCAAAAGCGAGATACTCTGCGGTTGTCAATCCCATCCTCGGGATGATTATTCTCTCAATGGCCGGGTCATCGGCAAGGTTCAGGAACAGCACCGATCTCTCCAGAGCCCCAGTTCTTTCGAAGTCTCTTCTGAAAAAGTTGGCTTCCTCGGATGTTATTCCCATGGCGACAAACACAACGGCGAACTCCTCCTTTTCCCCGAGAACCTTCGCCTGCCTGGCTATCTGTGCGGCAAGTTCGTTATGCGGGAGACCTGATGCCGAGAATATGGGAAGTTTCTGACCTCTCACAAGGGTGTTCATCCCGTCTATCGTCGATATTCCGGTCTGGATGAATTCTCTGGGGAATTCCCTTGCTGACGGGTTTATAGGCGCTCCGTTTATATCCCTCCGTAAGTCGGGTATTATCTCGGGTCCGCCGTCTATCGGCCTGCCCGAACCATCGAAGACCCTGCCGAGCATCTCGGTAGAAAGTGCGATTTTCATCGTCTCTCCCGTGAAGCGTATACTGGTGTTTTTCGTATCGAGACCTGTGGTACCTTCGAATACCTGCAGGATCGCAAGCCCTTCTTTTGCTTCCAAGACCTGTCCGAGCCTTTCCCTGCCGTCTCCTCCCTTTATCTTCACGACCTCTCCGTAAGTGATGTCATGAACGCCTTCCACAACAAGTATCGGCCCGCTCACCTCTCTGACGGTTCTGTATTCTATGCTCTTATCGTCTTTCATTGCTCCACCTCCTTTATGAGCGAGGATATTTCCGCCCTCATTCTGACGCCTAGGTCTGTGAAATCTTTTTCATATGTATCATTGGATACCTTTGCCATCTGAGATATATCAGATTTTATTTTCAGTTTTCTTATTTTTTCTATCCCAACGCCTTTCTTCACTGCACTCACTATGCTGTCATAGAACTCGAGCATGGTCTTCAGCATCAGATACTGCTTCTTCGGAGGGCAGTATGTGTCCACCTCATGGAATGCATTCTGCTGAAGGAAATCCTCTCTTATGACCTTTGCACCTTCCAGTGCCGCCTGTTCAAGGGGCGGGAGCGCATCCGGTCCCACAAGCTGGACTATTTCCTGAAGCTCGGCCTCTTTCTGAAGCAGGGCCATCGCATTCTGCCTGAGATTGAACCAGTCCTCGGCAATCTCTCTCTCCCACCAGAACCTCACATCATCAAGGTACAGGGAATATGAGCGCAGCCAGTTTATGGACGGGAAATGCCTCCTCTCTTTGAGCGCTGTGTCGAGCGCCCAGAAGACCTTCACTATCCTCAGTGTGTTCTGTGTTACCGGTTCGGAGAGGTCTCCGCCCGGTGGGCTGACAGCTCCTATGACGGATACTGATGCGACCTTCATCTCCTTGCCCGCGAGAACCGCTTTTCCCGCCCTTTCATAGAAAGCCGCAAGCTTCGAGGCCAGATATGCCGGATAACCCTCTTCTCCGGGCATCTCTTCCAGCCTTCCCGATATCTCTCTCATCGCCTCCGCCCATCTCGATGTGGAATCTGCCATGAGCGCTACATTATATCCCATGTCCCTGTAATACTCTGCAAGGGTTATTCCCGTGTAAACCGATGCCTCTCTCGCCGCAACAGGCATGTTGGATGTATTCGCTATGAGAATCGTCCTGTTCATCAGGGGTTTTCCGGTCCTTGGATCTATCAGCTTAGGAAATTCAGTGAGGACCTCGGTCATCTCGTTCCCTCTTTCTCCGCACCCCACATAGACCACTATATCGGCATCTGCCCACTTTGCCAGCTGATGCTGGGTAACCGTCTTTCCCGTGCCGAATCCTCCCGGAATTGCGGCAGTTCCGCCTTTCGCTATCGGGAAGAATGTATCGAGGATTCTCTGACCAGTTATGAGGGGCTCCTGAGGCGGCAGTTTCTTTTTAACCGGCCTTGAACGCCTTACAGGCCATTTCTGAAGCATTTTTACCTTAAAATCGCCTTTTGCGCTCTTTATCGCTGCGATGACATCCAGAACCGTATAGTCTCCCTCGTCCGCAATCTCCGTAAGAGTCCCCTCCACATCTGGAGGAACCATCACTCTGTGCTCCACAACAGGTGTTTCCTGCACGGTTCCGATTATATCGCCGGATGTCAGCCGGTCTCCTTTCTTCACCGCCGGCACGAAAT
The DNA here is from genome assembly GCA_964591575.1 of uncultured Thermoplasmata archaeon. Lineage (GTDB taxonomy): Archaea > Thermoplasmatota > Thermoplasmata > WALJ01 > WALJ01 > CAZQEG01. The sequence continues at coordinate 7,188 of CAZQEG010000028.1, read as the reverse complement.
GCCACTTCTTTTTCGTATCTATGGGGTCCGCATTCACCCCTCTGGATATGAAATCGCCGGCAATCTCCTTTATCGATGGCAGGGGCCTCTGAATACCGTCATATATCTGGCCTATCAGCCCGGGCCCGAGCGAGACGGAAAGAGGGGCTCCCGTTCTTCTGACGAACTCTCCCGGACCTATGCCGCTTGTCTCCTCATATACCTGAATCGTGGCTTTATCGCCTGTAAGCCCGATTATCTCTCCTATAAGACCCTCTTTTCCAACATATACGACCTCGTATATCTCAGCTCCTTTCATGTTCTTCGCTTCGACCACGGGTCCGGCCACGCGGGTTATCGTTCCTTCTTCAAATTCCATTGGGACACACTCCTATTTCTCCATATTTATTCCTACGGCTCTCTTGACTATCTCTCTCATAGAGTCTTCCTTCATCTCGCCCGATACGGGCGGTATTTCGACTATCACAGGATAAAGCATTCCTCTCAACCTTCTGCTGGTTATCTGACCTCTGATATGTTCGGCAAGGTCCGATGTTATGAAAAGAACCGCTATATCAGGCGTATTCAGCACCTTTTTGAGGAGTTTCTCGGCATCGAACGCATTTTCCGCCGCAAATGCATCTTTTATTCCGGCAAGCATGAAACCGGCGGCTGTTTTTCTGTCAGCTATGGCCGCTATCCTCATTTTCTCTCCTCCGTTACCAAAAGCGGTTCTATATCCTTCCATTTCATCTCCGAGCCGAGCGCTCTGTTGAGGACGAAAAGATTTCTTTTCTCGAATTCCTTTGCCATCAGGAAATACATCGTCGGGCCTATATCAAGCGAATACTGGGTTTCCATCTCCCCCATAGACTTCAGCAGATATCTATCGAGAGCGAGTTCCATCTCAGCTATGCTGTCGGCACCCTTCAATATCTCGGCATATCTGGTTCCCGCAAGTTCTCCCACCGCTCTTTCGAGGTCCGCCGCATCCGCCATGTTCTTGAGCTTCCACTCCGCAATCTCCTTTCCTTCACCGACCACGGCCTTCATGGCAAGTTCCCCGCTGAGGCCCATGTTCTTTGCCCTCAGCATCGAGCGTATGTTTGTAACATCCAGAAGTTTTCCGGAGAATTCCATAACCCTCCTCGAAACATCGTGGTCCACGGAAAAGGCCGAGTCCGAGAGTATCTTGAAGAATATCTTATCCAGAGCGACATCGATAAGGAACATATCCGCTTCATTTCCCGGAAAGTACTCGCTGCCCTGAAGCACCCCGAGAGCGCTCTCCATATCCGATGCATCGGCGATGTCGGCCAGAATCTTGCGGTCAAGCATGTAAACCGGCATCGAGGAAATATCCGGATTTTTCCCGGCAGTCTTCGCCCTGAGAACGGCCCTTATAGCCTCGATATCATATCTTCTCATATATGCCTCGAAGAATGCCTTCGCCTTGTGCGGAGCGCTCTCTGCCGTTTCTTTTGCACTTTCGAAGCTCTGAAGCTCTATGCAGGATTCCACCTCATCGGCATCTGTCTCGCCCGACGGTATCGGATAACCTTCCGACCGAACAATATCGATAAATTCCTCTCTGCTTCCCGATTCCATGAGTTTTTTGAGCTTTTCCTCATCTAAAAACGCAGCACCTATCGCTTTGACCCTCGCATTCGGATAGGCAAAATAGGCGATGAGCAGAAGAGTATTGAAATAAGACATAAAGAATATTATAACCACCAGAAGTGAGAAGGCAACGACGAGAAGGCCAATAGTTGTCGGGTCGAAGAATGACATCACTCGCTTCCTCCGTACAGAATCTCGCTTATCTCTTTCCTCAGGTCCTCTTCCATATCTTTCAGACATCGTGCTACGGTGAAATCGACCGACATCTTTCCGTTCTTCGATACTCCGATTATTCCCGGCTTATCTTCCGGCAGTCCGATTTTGAGGGGCATCTCAGGGGGCAGCACAGACCTCACGAGGCTTTCGTCAGAAGGCCTGCAGATGATACTGCCTTCCCCGAGCACATTTTTTATGTGTCTTATTCCTTTCTTCAGGAACTCCGTGTATTTGTCTCTGTCCTTATTTGCTATCGTATCGAATGTTTCATCGAATATTGCTTCTATGCCCTTCTCCTTCTCCGCCAGCAGAGACCTTTTTCTCTCCATCTTTGCCTGAGATATGGTATAATTCACCATGTTGGAAATCTCACGCTCTCTCTTTTCCCTCATGGAGTGGAGTTCTCTCTCGAGTTCTCTCATGGATTTTTTCAGAATTTCCTGCCTTTTCTCCTCTGCTATGGTCCTGTATTCCTCTATCTTGCGGTTGGCATCGTCCCGTATCTTCTCTGCTATTCTCTCAAGAGCTTTTTTGTCCATGGCTTCACCCCATTATATGTGCGAAGATTATTATCAGTATGGCGACCAGCAGTCCGAAGATGGCAAATGTCTCCGACATGACCGAGAATATCATGCTTCTTCCGAAACTCTCCGGTCTTTTCGCAGTTGCGCTTATACCCGCAGCTGCGGTGATTCCCTGCCCTATAGCGCTGAGCCCCGATATTCCTACGGCAAGACCGGCTCCTATGGCGGCAAGCCCTATTCCTATGTCTTCAAGGCCGAAACTCCTGGTTCCTCCTATGAATCCGGTGAACACCATGAGAAGTATCGCTATCAGAAGTCCGTAAATCGCCTGCGTCTCGGGAAGGACCGAGAAAACGATGGCTTTGCCGAACATCTCCGGTTTCTTGGCTGTGGAGCCTATTCCGGCGCTCGCCGCTATTCCCTGACCTATTGCAGAAAGTCCGGCGATTCCTATGGAAAGACCCGCACCGACTGCCACAAGACCGAGCGTCAGGGCGGTAGAACCCCTGAACACGGAAGGAACACTTCCGGCAATCCCGCTGAACACCATGAGAAGTATCGCAACGAGAAGTCCGTAAATCGCCTGCGTCTCGGGAAGGGCCGAGAAGACTATGTTTTTTCCGAACATCTCCGGTTTCTTGGCTGTGGAGCCTATTCCAGCGCTCGCCGCTATTCCCTGACCTATGGCGGAAAGCCCTGCAATTCCAACGGCAAGGCCGGCTCCCACGCCGACAAGCCCGAAACCGACATATCCCGAATGCCCCATGTTAAGGGGAAGTGTTCTTGGGCTCACTATGCCTCCGAATACCATGAGAAGTATCGCTATCAGAAGACCGTAAATCGCCTGCGTCTCGGGGAGTGCTGAGAACACTATGCTCTTCCCGAACATCTCCGGTTTCTCCGATACCGCACCGATTCCCGCTCCTGCCGCTATTCCCTGACCTATTGCGGAAAGTCCGGCTATGCCCACTGCTGCTCCGGCACCCACCCCTATAAGGCCAGCGCTTATTCCGGAGTTCCCCCAGAATCTTGCCATCTGGGATGTGTCTCCGAGCATCCCGCTGAACACCATGAGAAGTATCGCAACGAGAAGTCCGTAAATCGCCTGCGTCTCGGGGAGCGCTGAGAAAACCATTCCTTTGCCGAAAGCCTCATCATTCTCCGAAAAGGCGCCTATGGCACCGGATGCCGCTATACCCTGACCTATGGCCGAGAGGCCGGCTATACCAACTGCAAGCCCCGCACCGACAGCCACAAGACCGACGCCTATGGGCACCTCTTTGGCGCCACCGAACATCCCCGTGCCGAACATTATGAGAAGAGCCGTCAGAAGTCCGTAAATCGCCTGAGTCTGAGCCAGATTCTGAAAAACGAAGTATTTTGCGAATTTCTGAGGATGGTTCGCCGTGGCACCGGCCGCCGCCGCACCTGCGATACCGACGCCTATACCGGCCCCCATACCAGAGACGCCCACGGCAAGCCCTGCACCTATCAATGCCAGAAAGCCGCCCTCAGATGACATACTGACTATCTTCATGGAGTATGTCTGGTTGATTCCACCGGCACTGACATTCACGGAATACTTTCCCGGATCGCTGAATACATGCGTGATTGTCGATGAGTTGGTCGTGACAGAGGTGCCGTTCCCGAAATTCCATGCATATTCCGTGGCATTTATACTGCATTCGAAGGTAACGGCTTCCCCTGTGGCGGCTTCGCCGCTTCCTCCGTCCTTTATAACGATTGTCTGTTCGGAGAGAGCGTTTCCTGCCATCAGAATCAGGAAAACGGCAGCTATCAGACCTATGATATGTACTTTCATCTTCTCACCTCATCTACTTCGGTTATTTTTCTTTTCTCGGCGAACGGACGGAACTCCCTGCCGCCTCCTTCATAAAAGTATCCGAAAAACTCAACATACTGCAGCCTCAGGGAATGCACAAAAGAGCCCATCGCCTGAAGACCCGTATTGATAAGATGGCCCGAGACGAATATCAGAAGTCCTACCAGCATGAATGCGGCGGGAACGCTTACGAATCCCACAAGCCCGAATACCAGAAAAGTGCCGGCCAAAAGTCTGTACCTCCTTCTCTTCTTTCTCAGGGCCATTGCTCCGAATATACCTCCCAGAATCAGGGCGAGGGCCCCGCAGCTGAGATTCGTGAAGATGGACTGAGCGCTCATTATAAGCTGGGTTATCATATTCACGGTGAGGGCTGTTCCGGCAGTTCCGAGACCGAGGGCCAGTATCCTGGCGTATGAAAGAAAATTCCCCAGAAATCCGGTTATTCCGAAGAAGAACAGGGCCTTTTCATGCATTATCAGCATTCCGAGACCTATGAAGGTGAGCGCTATGGCTATATCATTGACCGTCGGGGAGAATTGATACCACCCGAATAGCCCTCCGGATATCAGTATGAATCCCGCAGGTTGAAGGATCCACCATGTTCCTTCGGCAAGAACGAGTTCCCGGTACTGCTTTCTTCTGGCATGCTGGTATGCGCCCAGTATCAGACCGAGGTTTATCTGAGCAAGACCCAGAATAAGTCCGATGATAAGCATGGAAACAGGGTCGTTCAGTGAATCTATCAGCACAGGCACATGGCTTATTCCGATGAGCTGGAAAAGGTTCGGAGCCTGTTTGTTGAAAGGCCCGAGATACCCGCCCTCTACGGCCCCGAAAATTATCGTCGATATTCCTGAGAGAGTTATGACTATCCCAAAATCCCTCGCGCCTCTATCAACCCTTCCCATCCCCTTGTATATCAGCAGCCCGCCCAGAGTTATTATCACGCCGTAAAGCGCGTCTCCGAGCATCAGGCCGAAATAAATCACGAATATCGGTGCGATTATTGCGGTGGGGTCTATCTCATTGTACTTCGGGGGGGCAAACATCCTTGTCAGGAACTCGAAAGGACTCGCCCACTTCGGATTGGAGAATTTTACGGGTGTTTTCTCAGAGTCCTTCGGGTCGGAAACGAAAAGGACTGCCAGCCCTTTTCCCTCCTTTTTAACGAGGTTTTCCAGCATAGCTACATCTTTTTCAGGGACCCAACCTGTCAATACCTGTGTATATTCCGTGCTTCCGAGCTTTGTTACGGCTTCCATCCTGTCCTTCTCATTCAATAACTCCTCATGAAGAGCGGCTACCTTCAACTTCCATCTGTCCTTTATGGATTTCATCCGCTTTTTGAGGTCGGAGAGGGTCTTTTCCATGGAACGGATATCTTTCCTTACCTCTCTATCCGCCTCGGCGGGTGTTCCTTTCAGTCCTTCAAGGTCGAATTCCTGAAAACCTGCCTTTCTGAGGGCGGCATTGGTCTCTTTCATCCTCCTTATATGGGAAATCACAATGGCGGCATATCTCTCTTCCTTTTTCTTCATGGAAAACATTGAAGCCTCATATGTGGCATCCTCTATCTTTGAAAACTCTTTTTCCATCGCATGGATGTCCATTATCTCTCCCGCTTTTATATCGATATATTGCATTTTTCCGATATATCCGAGGTCGATATCCATGGATGCCATCTTTCGAATATCTTCCAGCTGTTTCCTTTTCTTCTCCACGCCCTCTTTGATGGAGTTCATCTTCTCTGCAAGGGCTTCGGTCTCCTCCCAGATATCTATGCTCTCAAAATCCTTTTTCAGCTCCTCGAGTCCTTTTCTTTTCACCCTGACCTTCTTAGGTATCTCCGGGAACAGCATATTTTTTATTCCGCCGGCAGGACCTTTGAGGCCGAGTTCGAAATCCGCAAGGAGTTCTTCCAGCCTCATTATCATGGATGTTATCTCTCTCATGCTTTCCGGGCTGGAATTTCTGTCCAGAAGCTCGGAATAATCCTTGTCTGCGAGATTCACATCTGATATCTCCATGAATCCCTCCCTGTGAAGGGCTTTCAGCATGGTTTCCACGGAGGATTTTTCAACGATTATGTCAACTGCCTTCATCCTTGCCGGATACAGTTCAATCACCCTCAAGCATTTCGGAGAGCGCTCTCCGCAGAGCCTTTTCTCTGTTCTCTTCGAATCTTCGGCGAATGTCGGCGAGTTCTTCCTCTCCCTTTGCCCTTATGTCCTCGGCTTCTTTTCCGGCACGCTCCTTCTCGCTCTTCTCCAGTTCGTCCAGTTCTTTCTCGAGTTTGAAGACCTCCGAATCCCTCCTCCTGGATGCCTCTTCCTCGGCCTTTTTAACCACATCCTTTATGTCATTTTCTGCGAGGCTCACCTTGTGTACGGCCTCTTTTTCCACTTCTCTTATGAATTTTATAGCATTTTTCGGCATTTTTTCACCATCAGAAGGACAAAACCCAACACCATATCCTATATAAACGTGTCCCCGAGAGGAGTATTTTTCAGTGAACTCAAAAATTATCTTCAAGCACCTATGCACCTGCGCCCTTTCTCGGTTATTCTGTAGATTATCCAGCTTTTTTCCCGCTTTCCCTCTATGAGTCCCGCATCTTTGAGCACCGAAAGATGGTACGATAATCTCGAATCCGGAATTCCGAGGGAGCTTTTTATGAGGCAAACGCAGAGAGGTGCGGCCGACAGTAGATGGAGTATCTTCAGCCTGTGAATATCGGAAAGGGCCCTGTGTTTTTCAGCGTCTCTCTCGAGTTCCTGCTTCCCGGGAAGTCTTTCCATTATCCTTTCCATTCCTCCCAAGGAATCCACCTTCTTTTGAACTTCTTCGGGGACCTGCATGATATCGGCGATAATATGGTAATACCTCTTAATATACTTTGCGACATCCATACATCCCTGCCGGCAGTCCGACGAATATTCAATTCTGTTTCAAAAAACTTTTAAATAGTCCTTCGGGATGGGAGCTCAGGTGATAAAATGAGCA
>CAZQEG010000027.1:0-10059 GCA_964591575.1 uncultured Thermoplasmata archaeon | reverse complement strand
GCTGACAGGAAACTTTATATAGAAGAACAAACATAGGTGATATACACAAACAGGAGGTAATAACATGACAAGAAAAAGAAGGAACTGGCCTTTCGACTCGCCTTTCGACGACTTCTTCGATATGGACATAGACGGAGAGTTCGAAAGAATGAAAAGAATGATGGACATGATGATGCAGAGAGCGGTGCAGGGAGACCTGAAGATGGGAGCTCCCATGGTGTACGGTTTCAGCATGAAAATGGGGCCGGATGGAAAACCGGTCATACAGCAGTTTGGGAATACTATGCCACGAAAGATACCTAAAGAGAGCGAATACGAGGGATTTCCCAGAGAACCGCTGACGGATGTCATGGATTCGGACGATAAAATAACGATAACAGTGGAACTTCCGGGCGTCAGCAAAGAGGACATAGACCTTACGGTACAGAAGGACATGGTGATAATAAGCGTTAACACCGCGAGCCGGAGATATTATAAGGAGATACCATTGAGTTCGGAGATCGATGACAAGAATGTCAGGGCCACATACAAAAACGGCGTTCTTGACATAACCCTGAAGAAGCTCAGAAAGGCGGAATCAAAGGGAAAGAAGATAAGAATCGAATAAGGTGATAAGGTGCAGGAACCCACCTCCGAACAGCCGGAAAAAAAGCCGAGAAAAAGGAAGAAATCCAAGAAAGACCTCGAGATAGAGAGATTGAAGGAAGAGCTGGAATCCGCGAGGAAAGAGGCGGATGAACTGAAATCTCTCGCTCAAAGGATTCAGGCGGATTTCGACAACTACAGGAAAAGAAGCGTGCGGGAAAACGAGATGAGAGAGCGCTACGGCTGCGAATCCCTGATAATAAGGATACTGGATGTCGTGGACACTCTCGAGAGGGCAATATCACACGAAAAGGGAGATTTCAGAGAGGGTCTGGAGATGATAAGGGCACAGCTCGAGTCCGTACTTTCCGAGTTCGGAGTGGAAGCGATAGACGCACTTGGAAACAGGTTCGACCCCCAATTTCACGAGGCAATAGCCACGGGAGAGGCCGAAGAGGAAGGGATAGTGCTCGAAGAGTATCAGAAAGGTTACATGCTTTATGACAGGGTCATAAGGCACGCAAAGGTGAAAGTATCGAGGAGGTAATAATATGGGAAAAATAATAGGAATTGACCTTGGAACGACAAACTCGTGCATGGCAGTGATGGAAGGCGGCCAGCCGTCCGTCATTCCGAATGCGGAAGGTGGAAGGACGACACCGTCAGTGGTGGCATTCACCAAAGAAGGAGAGATTCTTGTAGGTGAGACCGCAAAGAGACAGGCGATAGCCAATCACGAAAGGACGATAGCGTCCATCAAGAGAAAAATGGGAACGAATTACAGGGTAAAGATAGACAAGAAAGAGTACACGCCGGAAGAGATATCGGCTTTCATACTCAGGAAGCTCAAACAGGATGCGGAAGCATATCTGGGCGAGAAGATAAGCGATGCGGTGATAACCGTGCCCGCATATTTCAATGACAACCAGAGGCAGGCGACGAAAAATGCGGGAAAGATTGCCGGGCTGAACGTAAAAAGAATAATAAACGAACCGACTGCATCCTCCCTTGCATACGGCCTTGATAAAGCCGAAGGTGAGAAGATACTTGTTTATGACCTCGGAGGAGGCACATTCGATGTTTCCATACTCGAGGTCGGTGACGGAGTGTTCGAAGTACTTGCCACAAGCGGAGATACACACCTCGGAGGCGATGACTGGGATAAGAGGATTATGGATTATCTCGTGGAAGAATTCAAAAAAGAGAGCGGCGTCGACCTGAAAAGTGACCTGATGGCAATGCAGAGGCTGAAAGAGGCGGCTGAAAAGGCGAAAAAAGAGCTTTCGGGGCTAATGCAGACCACAATAAATCTGCCGTACATAACTGCTGATTCCACGGGTCCGAAGCATCTGAACATAACTCTTACGAGGGCGAAGTTTCAGGAGATGACCAAGGACCTCCTTGAAAGGACCATACCATCCATTGAACAGGCAATCAAGGATGCCAAGCTGAAAAAGGATGATATAAGTAAGGTGATTCTGGTAGGCGGTTCCACGAGGATGCCGGCCGTTCAGGAGCTCGTGAGAAATTATTTCGGAAAGGACCCATATAAGAATATAAATCCGGACGAATGTGTTGCAATAGGTGCGGCGATACAGGGCGGAGTTCTTTCCGGTGAGGTCAAAGATATACTTCTGCTGGATGTAACACCACTAACACTGGGAATAGAGACGCTCGGGGGGGTCAGGACGCCGATGATAGATAGAAATACGACCATCCCTACAGAAAAAACCCAGATATTTTCCACTGCGGCAGATAACCAGACTCAGGTAGAGATACATGTGCTTCAGGGAGAGAGGCCCATGGCGAAGGATAACATATCCCTCGGCAGGTTCATACTGGACGGGATCCCGCCGGCGCCCCGGGGAATTCCTCAGATAGAGGTGACATTCAAGATAAATGCCGATGGAATTCTTGAGGTGAAAGCGAAGGACAAAGGAACCGGTAAGGAGCAGAAGATAACAATAACGGCGTCCACAAATCTCAGCGAGGAAGAGATTCAGAAAAAGATAAAAGATGCGGAAAAATACGCCGAGGAGGACAAGAAGAGAAAGGAGCGCATCGAAGCGGTGAATCAGGCGGATACGGCTATATACACCGCTGAAAAGACCCTGAAAGAGCTTGGAGACAAGGTAAGCGATGATGAAAAGAAGAATATAGAGGAAAAGATTAAGGCGCTCCGCGAACTTATGGGTGATGAGAAGAAGAGCGCTGAAGAGATAAAGAAGGGCAGCGAAGAGCTTTCACAGGCATTCTACGAGGTCTCCACAAGGATATACCAGCAGCAAGCACAGCAACAGCAGCAGGGAAATCCCGATAAATCCGAAAAAGAAAAGAAGGAAGATGTCGTGGATGCGGATTACAAGGTAAATGAGGAGAAATAATGGAAAAACGGGATTACTACGAGGTCCTCGGTGTAGCAAGGGATGCCACGAAAGAGGATATAAAAAAGGCATATCGAAGGCTTGCAAAGAAGTGGCATCCCGATATGAATCCCGACAATCGTGAGGAGGCCGAAGAAAAGTTCAAAGAGATATCGGAGGCCTATGCAGTTCTTTCCGATGATGAAAAGCGCGGGCTGTATGACCAGTATGGGCACGCAGGTATAGACGGCAGGTTCTCTCAGGAAGATATATTCAGAGGTGCGAACTTCGATGACATATTTCGCTCGTTCGGATTCGGATTTGACGATATATTCGATGCGTTTTTCGGCGGAAGCAGGCACAGTCAGGAGTTCAATAACAGGGGTCGTGACCTCAGATATGACCTAGACATAGACCTCAAAGATGCGGCTTTCGGAGCTGAAAAAGAGATAGTTATCCCGCGATATAAAAAATGCGATGCATGCAACGGGACAGGTTCTGCCGACGGAAAGACAAAGATATGTCCGATATGCCGCGGGACGGGGCAGGTGCAGCAGGTACGCTCAAACGGATTCATGCGCTTTGTGAGCACCACACCATGTTCCAGGTGCGGAGGGACCGGCAGGATAATAGAGCATCCATGCCCTGTGTGTCACGGCACCGGAAGGGTGAAAAGCACGGAGCATATAAGTGTAAATATTCCGAAAGGAGCTTATGACGGATTGAGGCTGAGAATCTCAGGAATAGGAGAGGCCGGCCAGAACGGCGCTCCGCCGGGAGACCTGTATGTTGTCGTTCATCTGAAAAAACACAGCGATTTCGAAGTGGATGGAACAGACCTCGTGCACGAAAAAAAGATATCCTTTCCAACCGCAGCTCTCGGAGGCGAGATAAGTGTGCCCACTCTAACCGGAAAGGCCAAGCTCAAGATTCCGGCAGGTACGCAGCCGGGAACATTCTTCAGATTGAGAGGTGAAGGCCTGCCAAGTATCAGAAGCAGAAGAAGAGGGGACATTTATGTGAAAATCGACATAAGCGTTCCGAAAAAGCTGACATCCCGGCAGAGGGAGCTTCTTATGGAATTCGAAGGAATAAAGGAAAAGCAGGGTTTTTTCAGGAAAAAATGAGATTCAGAATTCTCTCTTCATAGGATCTGTCCACACCGATAAGGGGACAGAAGACAGGAGCTCCACTCCTTTTGCGGCAGTCACTCTCTCCGGAAACATACCCAAGGAAATTCCCGCTGTCCTCTCGGGAGTCCCTCGCACCCCATGCTTTTAGAGCTTTTATATATTTCTCGTTACCAGAGCAGAAGACGGTGCACCCTCTCTTCAAAAGCATCCATGCGGCGGCGGCATCCTTCTTTGTCCTCAATTCGGCAAAGACGGCCCCCTGTGTACCTACAGGAAGCCCTCCCGGTCCTTTGATTTTCTCTGAGAATACGAAAGCACGCCGATCTCTGACCTCTATATAGAGGATTTTATCGGGTTTTTTCAGGTTAACCCTTAAATCAGGGTACTTTTCGAGTATTCTCTCTCCGACATACGCCGCAAGCTCCTGACTCGTGTATGTATGGTTTCCATGCCTTGTGGCTCGCACTGCAAATGTCTTCGAATTCTCCGGGTTAAACACTGAAAGAGCCGTATCCGCCACCTCTTCCATATCCGAATCGCAGACCTCGGACCAGCTCACCGAAACCACGCCGAAGACATTCCTTAAAGCATCTGAGGCACGCCTGTCATCGGTGAAAACATATATTCTTCCGCGCTCCTCCTCTATAAAACCCTCAATCCTATGTGCGAGCAGGCTCTTCTGTATGTTCTCGATAAGTTTTTCGGTAAAAAATTTTCGAATGGAATGGGTTTTGAGGGCAAGTTCCCCGTATCTCACCACTATGGCCGGCATGCTCATGCTTTCATTATGGCGCCGATGAATGCCAGAAGAGCGACTGCAGCACCGATAATCGCAGCGATTATATAGACCGCCGGGGCAATGAGGAACGGTATGATGTATTTCTGTCCGGGAGGTGCTATGCTGCCAATTTTGAAGAGATAATATGTCAGAAAGCCAACTATTATGCCGATGACACTCAGAGCGCCGCCTATCTTTCTGCTCTTACCTGCCCCGAAATACATGGTAAATATACCCGCAATCAGTATCACAAGGCTGAAAATCAGCAGAAACACCACAATAAAACCGGACAGAAGAGGGTCCATGTTTTTCACCTCAGAATTTTATTCCGGTCAGTGTCTTGGTGTCTTCCACGCCGGGAACAGCCCTTATCTTCTCCACCACTATTCTTCCGAGCTCGTTGAAATCCTTTGCCTCTATCTTTGCAAGCATGTCGAACTCTCCGAACAGAGGATGGAGTTCTACTATCTCTTTCACCTTTTTCAGCGCGTCATATACGTCATGCTCTTTCGAGGGACTTGTGCTTATCAGAACAAAACCTACTGCCATTTTATCACCGCCACTCCAACCATCTTCGAGCATATAAAATTTTCGCAGTACGGGCTTCATATTAATAAAAGAAAACCTAAAAAATTCTGTAAATGTTTAGTAGATTAAAAAATTATGAGTAAATTTACTATGTTTAAAAATATCACTTTATCTGCAAGAACACGCCTTCTTTCTCCACCCAGATGGAACTCCACCTTCCGAGAGACAGCTGCAGTCCGTATCCCCCGTCCTTTACCTTTGCATTTATCACCCGCACCCTCATTCCTTCTTGCATCTTATCTTTAAGGGCCGTATCTCTGTTCCATAGTGTCAGAGTGCATTTTCCGGATTCGTCGGCGATTCGAACGTTCACAAGCCGTCCTGCTCTTCCGTTCTTTGTCTTGAACTCGCGAACACCGCCTATCTCTTCGATTTCTCCCTCAATGAGAGCGCTCTCCCCTTTAACAAGGCTTCCTATCTCCCGAATCTTCATCTCTTTCTTTCCCATCTCGGCGGCAACAAGCCTGGCCGCAGTATCCTTGTTGAGAAGCCCTTCGCTTTCTTCTATCTTTTCCGCAACCTTTTTTTCAAACTCATCCTTACTTATCAGGTCGGCCACAAGTTCATAGTATTTTTCCATGTTCTCGACCGAAGATGCCGCACTGTAATAAAAGGAATTTGGATTTTCGACATTGTCATATTTTTTACCTATTAAATCGTTATTTTGTTTTTTAAAAGATATACTTTGTTTAAAAATCACCATCTCAGAATTTCCGGAAAACCATGTTTTCCACTGGAACCGCATTTTTCTCTCAGAGAGTGTAGACTCGAAAGTGAAAAAACGGCATTCCGTGAGGTTTTTGGGTTTAGAATTTTATCCAGATAGACTCTTTTTAAATCGGAAGGCATCCGTTTCTCTCATGTCGTAAAATATCAATTTTACGACGCAGCATTTAAATACAGATGTCAAAAGATGTCGCCTTTTCTGGAAATGCGACATTATTCGGAGTTTTTTCCTCTAAATATAAGAACTTTTAAATCATTATTATTTTCGATGTCAGACAAAGCAATAGAAAGTTTTAAATACTATATTGATATTGTCAGCTTATAGTCTGACATATGTCTGACGAAGGGATCATATGAGAAAATATCTGAAAGAATCCGAACTTAAGGCCCTGCTCGAAGCCCCTGATAACCTGAGAGACCACATGATACTCAGGGTGCTCTATGTAACGGGCATGAGGGTCGGAGAGCTCTGCGCTCTCCATGTGGGCGATGTGGATTTCGAAGAGGAAACGATAACGATACAGAGGGCAAAAAGACACAAGGAAGGCAGAATGGTGCCAATCCCGGACCGAAGCACCCTGCTGCTTCTGAGGCAGATGACAAAAGGCCGAGGAAGGAAAGAGCCCCTTTTTCAGTCAAAAAAAGGCGGGTTTCTCTCAACAAGACAGGCGGAAAGAATAGTCTATAAATATGCAAGGCAGGCCGGGATCGACGAAGACAGGCGGCACCCTCATGTTCTCAGGCACACGCACGCGGTCATGGCCCTGCGCTCCGGCATCGACATAAGGACTTTGCAGCTCAACCTCGGCCACAGTTCTCTCAACACCACCGCCATATATCTGACGATGGACATCGAAGAGAGGAGCAAACAGTACAGGGAGCACGCCCTTCCTGCCCTCTGAAACCCTTCACCATCTCTGTTTTTCTGGATTTTACAGTCTCCAAAGTAATTTTTATAGTCTCCACTTTAACCTTGTTAACTCATATCATGAGATGCTTTTCCTTAGTCTAGATTGGGGGGAGAAATTGTCAGTTTAGAAGGTCATATCTCGAGTGCAATGTGTTAAATTTTCAGTTCCGAGATTCTTGTAATTATAGAATGTTAATTTGAAGTCATAATAACGCAATTAAAGATTTTAGAAAATACTTTATATTTTCATAATTTTTTCCATTCGGCTTTATTGAAATCCACAGTAGAAAGGATATCGCCAAGCAGGTATATCGAGCCGGTAACAAGGACCGGGTCGCCATAATTCACGGCTATTTTCACCGCTTTCTCAGGGGAAGGCTCGGCTTCCGCCTCAAAGCCCATACTCCTTGCGATTTTCAGAAATTCTCCGGAATCCATGGCCCTTTCGGCATATTTCGGCTGAGTTATCAAAGTTCGTTTTGCACCTCGCATAAGGATCTCCGAGGCAGAACGTATATCTTTGTCCTTCAGCATGCCCAGAATCAGGGTGTATTTCCCTTCCAGACCGACGTCTTTCATCGTCCTCGAGAGGGCCAGAGCACCATGCGGATTGTGGGCGGCATCCATTATCACCAGAGGGTTCTGCGAGACCACTTCAAACCTTCCTTTCCAGACAGCCGACGATATCCCCGATATTATGGCATTACTCTCAGCATATATTCCGTCATGCCGCATGAGTTCCGCGGATACGGCAGCGAGTGCGGCATTTGCAGTCTGGTGCCTCCCGATCAGCGGTATCCGAAGGTGATAATCACCGTATAGGCCGTGGATAAGTGCCTCGGTCCCTTCGAGGCTCACTGAGATTGTTTCGGCATCAAAATCTCTGGAGAGAGCAAATACCTCTGCGCCCTCTTTTTCAGCCTTTTTCTCGATTATTCCCAGAACAGCGCCTGATGCTGCCGTTACTATCCGCATTCCAGGCTTTATTATTCCGGCTTTTTCTCGTGCGATCTTCTCAGCGGTGTTTCCCAGATATTTCGTATGATCGAGACCTATACTGGTTATAACGCCCGTCTTAAATTCTATGACATTGGTGGAATCCAGTCTTCCGCCCATGCCGACCTCGACTATCCAAGGAAAAGCACCTCTCTTTTTGAAGTAATCGAATGCAATGGATGTAGTAACCTCGAAGAAGGTCGGATGAACACCCTCTTCACTCAATTTGTCCACCATTTTTCTGTATTTTCGGATAAGGGCGGCCAGTTCATTCCTTTCTATCGGTTTTCCCGATACGGTCATTCGTTCCTCAAAATTTACAAGGTGCGGGGATGTGTATGTGGCCGGCCTGTAACCGGCTTTCATCATGACGGATGTCAGCATGGCTGCTACGGAACCCTTTCCGTCAGTACCGGCTATATGCACCCCTTTCATGCCTTTGTGCGGGTCTCCGGCGGTATGCAGGAGCTTCTTCGTGTTGTCGAGCCCGAGTTTCACGCCGAACTTCCCCAGAGAATAAAGATATTCTTCCTCAGTCCCCAATATCCTCCCCCCACTGCTTTTCTGTGTAGGAATAGAGCATCGGGGCTGCGATTATAGTTATCAGAACGAAGAGAATGAGTGCGGTGAATATCTCGGAACTTATCACCCCTTTGTCGAGCGCATACTTCGCCAGTATCATCTCGAGAGCACCCCTTCCGAGCATCGCAGTGCCCACAAGAAAGGACGCTTTGTTGTTGAATCCGCTTATCTTTGCGCCCAAGCCGCAGCCTATGTATTTTCCAATGAAGCCGAGGCCCACAAGAAGACCGACCACAGAGAGTATCAGCAGATAATTCGAGGAGTTTGTCGGCCCGGATGACAGGATGACGCCCATATAACCGAAGAATATCGGGGAAAATATGGCTTTTAGAGATGCGCGGATATCGTCCATCATTCTGTTCCACGCAATCCTTCTCTTGAGCATCGGACCGACCTGAGTGCCCCATTTCCCGATTATAAGACCTGCAATATATGCTCCTATCACCTCATGGAGACCTACGAGGCTGGCGAGTATCGCAAAACTGAAAGCCAAGAGAAAGGTGGCTGTCAGGAGAAGCTTTTCGGAGCCCTCTTCCATTCTTATCCTGTCGAATCCCATGTCCACGAGCCTTGCTATGAAGAACATGGATATAAGCATGAAAAGAGCGAGTTTTACGCTGACCACAATCAGGTATTGGGGCGTCAGACTGGCATTTTCCAGAACCGATGATGCCACGATACCCAGAAGGAACACAGCAATTATGTCATCCACAAAGCTGGCCCCCATGACAACTGCTTTTAGTCGCGGATGCCCGGGTTTCACGAATATGCCGGCACAGACCTCGATGGCGCTGTTGCTGAGTATTGCAGCGAGGAAAAGAGAGGTTCCCCACCCGAAATTGAGAAGCATCAGAGGGAAGAAAACCACAATGAAAGTTGCTATTACACCGAGGGATGCCACCACTATGCTTCCTTTTATATTCTTTCTGAATGAGGAGAAGTTCGTCTCCATTCCGGCAACGAGCATTATCATTATGATTCCGAAATCCGAAAACAGTTCCAGAGATTGGTTAGGATAGATTATTTTGAGAATCATCGGCCCGAGTAGAAATCCGCCGAGAACCTCACCTATCATCGACTGGTATTCGTATTTTGTAAAAATGAACCCGAGTATGCGGCTGAAGAATATCAGGACTATCAAAGAGGATAGAAGGCTCAATTCCATGTTCTGTCTCCGTTCTTCACAGCTCTGTATTTTCAGGTGATTTATTAAGTTTTTGCAGGGATAGCGGTGTGTTCCCATCACAGCGTTTTTCCGTGGTTTTGGAAAAAAAGGTTTATAGGGCATCGTCAATAGAGCACCATGAATGCTCTCGAGTACGGCCTCATAGTCATAGGCACAGGCTCTGCCATGAACATCGTGGACCCGATTATACGCAGGAATCCGGGGATGAAGGT
>CAZQEG010000026.1:0-10327 GCA_964591575.1 uncultured Thermoplasmata archaeon | reverse complement strand
TTTGACATCACCTTTCCAGCCCCTGCCGCCGTCAACTCCCCCGGTCCATCTGTACTCCGGCTTAAGGCCCATTTCCTCGGAAACTATATCCGCTATCGTCTTGACATCCGTGAGGTCCTCGCTGCCTATGTTGTATATCTCAACTCGGTCTCCGGCAACATGGACTCCGTGGATTATTCCCTCGATGGTATCATCAATATGTACATATGACTTCCTAGTTCCCGGTTCCACTCCGAGTATTTCCAGCTCCTGCGGGTTCTTTCTCAACTTTTCGACGAAATCATGGATGACCCCATGAGTACTTCTCGGGCCGACCACATTTGCGAACCTGTAAAGCACGGCCCTCATATCGAAGGTGTGGGAATATGCCGATATCATGGCCTCGGCAGCAAGCTTTGAACCCCCGTAAAGAGATATGGGCACCGTCGGCCCGTAATCCTCCGGTGTCGGTACCTTCTCGGCTTCACCGTATACCGTGGATGTCGAGGTAAATGCTATTGCGGGCACGCCCATCGCTCTCATGGCTTCCAACACAACATAGGTGGCTATGACATTCTGTTCCAGATGCACCGAGCTGTTGGATTCTCCCAGCCTCACATCCGGATTTGCGGCGAGGTGAAAGACCATGCTCACGCCGTCCATATACTCTTCCAGACCCTCATCCTCCAGAAGGTCGTATTTTATGAACTTGAACTTCTTTTTTCTCTTTGCACTCTTCAAAAACTCCTCTTTTCCCGATGAAAGGTTGTCTATTCCCACTACCTCGCACTTCATTGCCAGCAGCCTGTCCACCAGATGGGAGCCTATGAATCCTGCGGCGCCCGTTACCATGACCTTTTTACCTTCGATTATCATTTTTGTCACCTCTTATGTGGTCGCTTATGTACTTCCTGTTCGATATGAACCAGAAAGACAGGAGTATTAAAAGTATTATGCCTATCAATGCCGCTGCGAGTTTGAATGCCGAGCCGCCAGTGGCCTTTATGAGGGCATCCGCCGCATAATAGGATATTACGCCGATTACAAGACAGCCGGATATCGCACCTATGCTTATCGCCAGCACCGTCTTCTTCCATTCCATTCCCGCCAGCCTTGCGAGTATCGTTGCGACCACACCCCCGCTCCCCTGAAATGGTACCATCACAAAGAGCACTATACCCCAGAAAAAGAGAGTTCCCTGCCATCTGGACTCTTTCATCCTCGTTTTTCCTGCGGATTCGACCTTTTTCATCCATTTTCCGAATATGGGAATCTTCAGAGCAAGGTCGAAGTTCCATGCAAGAAAGAGAGCTACCGCAATATCTATTATAGCAACCGAAAAAGGAACCAGCACCATGTTCAGCATGGGGTCGGCATATCCCTCGCTCTTCAGAATTGTCACAGCTCCGGGTATAACGGATTCCTTTCCGAGAGGAGGAAAGAAGTAGAATGTCATGGCTCCGAGTATCACCCTGAATACCTCCTGAGGGAGGGCAATTTCCAGAATGAGTATATAGAACAGCAGTATGGCCGGAGGTAGCGTCATGTATATCAGCCACATAAGTACCCTGTACTTCAGCATGAACTCTGGAATTTTCACGACACCCCATCTATCTCGGATTTAAAGCTTATCGGCGGGCGTATGGAAATACTTAAATACAGGATAACCTAATGCTCTTCGAGGTGATGATATGAAGAAAACTGCTTGCATAATGGTCGCGGTTATTGTGGGAATGAGTCTTATGGCAGCTCTGGTTCCTGCGGAGAGCGCTCCCCTGCCCGTGTGGAAAGTAGGTGACAGGTGGGCGATGGGCTCCGAGAACACGAACAGCACAGACCTCGGAAATGCTGGAAATATGTCCGGCATTCTCAGCAATCTTTACGGAATCACCAATCTGAGCGGGAAAATCAGCTCTAACGGCGGGGAATGGATGACCTTCGAGGTAACGGGTGAGAATGAAACGGAATACACGCTCCACTACTCTCTGGCTCTGAGAGATAGGTCGGATATCAGTGCGTCCTTCACAGCCATGGCACCTGTGGCCGGAGAATACACGGAAAGCACCTTCGAGAATGCACCGAAGGCCCCTGTCTCGATGAAAATAGATTTCTCCTCATCATTTTATACTGTGGCATCCGGCGATGTGCATCTCATGAAGGACAGCATGGAAATATCGGATATCAGTATTGACCTGAATGAGAAGATGAGCGCTCTTTTCGCATCATCGAACACTCCTTATGTTGGAGATTACGGAATATTCGGGTACTTTATGCTGGAAAGCAACGACAGCTCCGCCGGCATGCCCTCCTCTTTCGAACTGTCCTACAGGAACAGCAACATAGACCTCTCTCAGAATCTCAGGTTGAATGCAAAGCTGGAGTTCTCTCCTCCGCTGGAGTTCATAAAATTCCCGCTGAGCACAGGTAGCGAATGGTCAAGCGCCAGCTACGAGGGACTGAACGGCACATATTCCGGAATTATAAATATAAAAGGCCTGCCGCCAATGGTGGAGAGCGCTCTGAAACTGGGCACAGGTCAGGACCTGCCAATACAGATTGAGAAGATAGACACGCATACAGAGGGCTTTAACAACGGAATCATAGAGCATCATGGATACGAGAACACGACGATGAACTGCCCGAAGACGATAAGCGTTGCGGGGCCTCATGGCGAACAGATAAGTGCCTATGAGATAGGCTTCGGACAGCAGTCCTCGTACGGTCCGCAGATATACCTGCTGTATTCTCCAGATACATCTTTCATAGCGGGAATTTATGAAGAGGGACTGGGAAATCAGATGCCGATTTCTCCGGTAGCCGGTGAGGCAGGTATAGCGGGACAGTTCGGTTCTCTCGCTTCTTCCATGAAGATGATGCCTGACACATTCAGCATAGGATACATGGACTATGACCATGCATCGAAGGAGATAAGCGCCACGGAGAACGATATGAACGGTACACCTGCCAGCCAGAATTTTATGCTACTTGCGCTACTGATAACAGCAGGAATAGCTGTTGTCGTCGCGGCCGTGCTGGTAAGGAGAAAGAGAACAGCCGAGACCGCACCATATCCTGTCGAGGAGAGCGAAAATACCGCAACACAGGAGATACCAGAAGATAACAATAAAGATGAGGAACAGGTCTTCTAAACCTTTTTGCTCTTTTTATATTCTATTGCTGCTTTTACAAGCCCCAGATAGACGGGAGCAGGTCTCATCGGCCTTGATTTGAGTTCCGGATGGAATTGGGTTGCTATGAAATACGGGTGGTCGTCCAGTTCTCCGATCTCCATCCTTATGCCCTTCTCATCCTTTCCGGTGAACCTGAAACCACCTTTCTCTATCTTCTCTATGAACTCCGGGTTTACTTCGTATCTGTGCCTGTGTCTCTCGCTTATCTCGGTCTTTCCGTAAAGTTCGTATGCGGTGCTTCCTTTTTTCACTATTACCTTCCGCTCCCCCAGTCTCATGGTTCCGCCCATCTTTTTAACCGATTTCTGCTCGGGAAGGAGGTCTATCACAGGATATTCGGTTCTTCTGTCGAATTCGGTGCTGTTCGCTCCGCTCATCCCGAGCACATGTCTTGAGAACTCAATGGTTGCGAGCTGAAATCCCAGGCATATTCCGAGAAACGGTATTTTGTTCTCCCTTGCATACCGAATGGCCATCATCTTTCCTTCTATGCCCCTCTGGCCGAAGCCTCCCGGAATCACAATGCCGTCCGAGCCTTCGAGGAAAGAGCTGACATCACCCTCCTTTTCCAGCTCCTCCGCTTCCAGCCATCTTATGCGCACTTTCGTTCCGGTTTCTGCGGAGCAGTGAGCCAGAGCCTCCTTGTGGCTGATATACGAATCCTTGAGTCCGGTGTATTTTCCTATGATGGCAATCTCCACATCTCCTCTCGTGTTCTTGAGCCTTCTTACGAAGCTTTCCCACTCCTTCATATCCTCATCCCTCGAGCCAGCTTCCATTCTCTCGAGAATGTATTCCGTGAGACCCTGCCTTTCGAAATTTATGGGAACTTCATATATCGACTCCACATCCTGAGCGCTTATCACTGCCCTTTCCGGCACATCGCAGAAAAGTGATATCTTGCGCTTTATGGCCTTCGGAAGCGGCCTTTCGGACCTTGCAAGTATGATATCAGGCATGATGCCGACAGCCCTCAGCTCCTTCACCGAATGCTGGGTGGGCTTTGTCTTCGGCTCTCCCACGGCACCGAGAACAGGGACAAGAGTTGTGTGAATGAACAGAAAGTTCGTATGCCCGCCTTCCTCTCTGTGCATCTGACGCAGAGCTTCCAAGAAAGGCATGGACTCTATGTCGCCGACCGTTCCGCCTACCTCTATTATCGTTATGTCCGCACCGCTCTCCCTCGCTACACTCCGTATCCTCTCCTTTATCTCATCCGTTATATGGGGGATTATCTGCACGGTCTTTCCGAGATATTTTCCCTCGCGCTCCTTGTTTATCACCGAGAGATATACTTTCCCCGTGGTTATATTGTGGTCGCTCCCGAGGTCCTCGTCCAGAAACCTCTCATAGTTTCCGAGGTCAAGGTCAACCTCACCCCCGTCGCTGAGAACAAAGACCTCGCCGTGCTGATAAGGGTTCATCGTCCCCGCATCCACATTGAGATATGGGTCTATCTTGATGGATGTCACTTTAAAACCTCTCGACTTCAAAAGCCTGCCTATCGAGGAGGCGGCTATTCCTTTCCCAAGACCGGATAAAACTCCGCCCGTCACCGCAATGTATTTCATTTCATCACGGGAAGGGGACATGGTGTTTGGTAATTAAAACTTTTCTTCCCTTGCGGATTTCGGGACTTACCCGGACCGGAGAATATATCCCACGATTTTATCATACCACGAGATCGGGAAGGAAAAGAGCGGGAACAGCCGGGCTTTTAGAAGGAAAAGAAGGGTACCCACGGAGAGCGCCACAAAGAAGCTTCCGGCGATATCGAATGGAAAATGGACACCACAGAATATTCTTGAAAATCCCACAAGCAGTGCCAGAAGAAGGAAAAGACCCCCCTCTTTCCAGTATTTCCTGAAAAAGATTAAAGGAAAAGAGCTGGCGAACATCACCGTGGTATGGTCGCTCGGAAAAGAGCTGTCGGGAGCCTTATGAATCAGAGTTGTTCCCAAGCCCATGGCAAAAGGGCGCGGGTGGTAGTATACGGAGCTTATGGCCATGGCCGCGGCTAAGGACAGCAGCATAGAGAGAAAGACAAGTATTGACATCTTCCGGTCCTCATCGTTCCCTCCTCTAACGAACCA
Organism: uncultured Thermoplasmata archaeon; assembly: GCA_964591575.1. Classification (GTDB taxonomy): domain Archaea; phylum Thermoplasmatota; class Thermoplasmata; order WALJ01; family WALJ01; genus CAZQEG01. The sequence goes on along the minus strand of CAZQEG010000026.1, from coordinate 5,064 downwards.
CAGATATAAAAGAAGGAGAATCACGGAAAATACAAGATACTTGGCGGAAAATATCATGCTCATATCCAGAAAAGCATTTTTTCCGGCAAGTCCATTTATAAGGTTGAAAAGATACACATTGAGAGCAGTGAAATCCATAGAGATAGGCACAGAAGGCCTTCTATTTATACTTTCTCTATTTCCGGTCCGGTCGCAGCCATGAGCGCATTTTTCGACCTTCGGATTCTGTCGTGAAGATTTTATGCCGGCCGATTCCTCCTAGGATTTCCCATACCTTTGAGGGGGAAATGATTCAGTGAGAGAATCTCACCTCAATTGCGCTGTTCCCGAGCTTCTTTATCTCAAGCGGCTCTCCGTATTCTTCGCCGACAGCCCTGATAAGCTCGACAGCCAGATCTATGAGGCTCCTGCGGGAATGATAATGCACGATAAGGGTTCTGCTGTCTTTCCATTCGTATTCGAAATGCGGGGGGCGGGCATTTTCCATGTTCTGTGTTATTAGCCTGTGTATCTCATCAACCTTCAAAATGAGCGACTTCGCATCGTTAACGCCCATGAAATAGGCCGGGTATATCCGCTTTGCATATGTCGATATCCAGTACCTGGAAAAATCCCGCATAACTCTGCCCGTATCTCTGTCGAGAACCTCCGATGTCGCTGAAAATATCTTCATAACCTCTGCGTCGTCTATATCGGATGTTGCAAGAAAAAACCTCCTGTCAGTTCCGGCCCTGTCCAGTATCTGGCTCCATTTCTCCTTTCCGAACCTCTTTACGACCATCTCCTCCAGTCCATTGACAATCACACCTTTCATGATATTCCATATATCCTCTTTCGAGATATAGTTTTGCATATGGGTATCAAAAACAGTAATGCTGACAGATGGCAAAGGATTTATAGCGAAAGAGGGGTGAGGTCTCTGTGAAAGGCCTCACTGCTCCTATGAAGGCAATAGCGCTCTTCTTTGTGTTCTGGGCCGTCCTTACGATAGCCATGAGCATGCCGTATCTGATGCTGGGGCCCGAGGAAAAGGCACCGGACGTGCCTGTCGGTGTGCAGAGCAGCGGTGAATCCTTCTCGTCATCGTCTGGCAATTACCTCAAATTGCTCTATGTCACCTTCACAACATCGCTTCTGGGACTCTTCATAGTATACAGCATAATCAGGGCATTCAAGAAGGATTCGGAATATTTCAAATCCATAATAGGAATCTTTGTTCTTGCTATAATAGTGTCCGGAATCATGATTCTTGCCTTCACCGCGGCACCCAATTACAGCATGCCGCACATAGGAAAGAACGAAACGAGTTCGCAGGGGGGCTCGGGGAATTCAACCGTTGAAACGGCGACGGAAAGCCCGGGAGCCTCTCTTTATGCGGTTGCGGGCATGGGACTCCTGCTGGTCTCTCTGATAATCGTCGCTATTGTACGCACTATGATATCGAAAAAGCCGGAAAAGGTCGAGAGCCAGACCGAAGAGCTAATGAAGAAGATAGATGCCGCTATGAAGGACCTTAAAAAGGGCGGAGAGGTGCAGGAAATCATAATAAGGTGCTATCGCCAGATGTGCAGGATACTCTCGAAGGGCGGCAAGATGAGCGGCGATGAGAGCATGACCCCGCGGGAGTTCGAAAGAGCTGTGGTTATCCAGACAGGAATAAACGAGGAACCGGTCTCGGAACTGACATCGCTGTTTGAAGAAGCGAGATACAGCACCCACCCGATAGATAATTCCAAGAGAAAGAAGGCTCTCAGAGCGCTCCGACAGGTGAAAACGGAGATGGAAAGCATAACGGAGGCGAAAGAATGAGCGGCTGGAAAGAAGCGGTGGAGACGCGCCCCGAAATGTACGATGGTTACAATATAAGGAACGGCATCATCGTAGCGGCGGTTTCCATCGCATTCATAGGTACCATGGTAGCTATGTGGGCAAATTACAGCGGCATCCTCAGATACCTCATAGTGGTCCTTACGGTGTCATTCGTCATGCTCATACCTGCGAATCTCCTGTTTCAGGAGTCCGCAAGGTCCGTCATAAGGGAGCCGGAGAAGGAAAGGAGGGAAATAAAAGGGGAGTTCAACGAAATATCCAGACTTCTGGATAGAGCGCTTGCCGGCTACAATGCGAGCCAGATACTTCTCGAAGACCGATTGAGGGACATAATGCTCGAAAAGATATCCATAAAAAGAAGAATGAGCGTGGAGGAAGCGAGGGAAAGGACGGCTTTCTTCGACGGAGCGAAGGAACTCGTGAAGGATGACGAGCTCGCAGTGCTCCTTTCCAAGCGAAAAAGACTCGGCAGTAACAGGAGGATATTCTTTGTCAGACCCTCGAAGAAGTATGCCGAGCATGTGAGGAGAATAGTTAAAAAGATGGAGGAATGGAATTGAACACAAAAGAAGTTAAAAGGATAACCGAAGAAGTTACGAGGGAAATAGAAAAAGGAATAGTCGGGAAGAAAGAGGTGATAAAAAAGGCAATGGCGGCGGTTCTTACGAGCGGACACATCCTGTTTGAGGACTATCCGGGGCTGGCGAAGACAATGCTCGCAAGGAACATGGCTGCCGCTCTCGGATGCGATTTCAAGAGGGTTCAGTTCACTCCGGACCTTCTTCCGGCGGATATAACCGGGACCTATGTCCTTGACAGGAACACCAGTGAGTTCAAGCTCGTCAAAGGCCCGATATTTACGAACATACTGCTCGCCGACGAGATAAACAGGGCACCGCCTAAGACACAGTCGGCACTTCTGGAAGGAATGCAGGAAAAACAGACAACGCTCGAAGGAGTCAGCTACCCTCTTCCGGAGCCTTTCATCGTGATGGCAACGCAGAACCCGATAGAGTACGAAGGGACATACCCTCTTCCGGAGGCTCAGATGGACCGTTTTCTGATAAGGCTCGAGATGGGTTATCCGACAAAGAAGGAGGAGGTCGAGATACTGCGCAGGAGAAAACTGAGAAAGACCGACGAGTTCGTGGCAGACAAGGTCATTGACCAGAATTTGCTCGTGGATATGCAGAGGAGCATAGAAGATGTTCACATGGATGATTCGATAATGGAATACATCACGGAGATTGTGAATAAGACAAGAAAAGACCCTCAGGTGGAGGTGGGTTCCAGTCCCAGGGGCTCTCTTGCACTTATGAAGCTCTCGATGGCAATTGCGGCGATGGCAGGGAGAGACTATGTGATACCGGATGACATAAAGGAGATTGCGGCGGAGGCTCTCTCCCACAGGATACTTCTGAAACCGGGGCCGTGGATAAAAGGGGTGAAGACCGCCAGCATAATCGAAAGCATCCTGAAAGAAGTTCCCGTACCGAAAGTGAAGTAAATGAGAACCGAGCGGGCCTCTTTCGCCTACCTGATATTCGCTTTCCTCATCATAATCGGACTCCTGTCGGCGTCGTGGGTGCCTTTCGTGCTTGGGGCCATAAGCGCAGCGATGCTTGTGATGTCCTCGACAATGGCTCCGGAAGGCGTGAAGATAAGCGCAAGAAGGAGGCTCAGCAAACATAAAGCATACGAGGACAGCGAGATAAAGGCGGTTCTGGAGATAAAGAATTCCGGAAATTCGACAATGGTGGAGATATTCGAAAATGTTCCCCGGGACTGTGATACGGACGGAGAGACCCATGCTATAAGGCATATAAAGCGGGGGGAGACTGTCAGGCTCGAATATTCCATGAGATTCCCTCTGAAAGGAAAATATTCCATCGGCAGCGTGAAACTTCGGTGCTTCGACCCCATGCTCTTCTGGGTGCGGGAATTCACCATCGATCTGAAGGATGAGATAGAGATATATGTCGGCATGGAAGACCTGAAAAAGGTCAGATTGGAGCCCACGAAAACGAAGAAATGGCTGGGAAACATAAATTCCAGAAAAAGGGGCATAGGCACGGAGTTCTACTCGATAAGGGAGTACCTGCCCGGCGATTCGGTGAAGGCGATAAACTGGAAGGCGAGCGCAAGAAGGGACCGCCTGCTAATAAACGAATACGAGGGAGAGAACAGCGGGGATGCGATAATAGTGCTGGATGCAAAAGAAGAATCTCTTTCCGGCGATGAAAGGCACAACACATTCAAAGCAGGTGTGCGGGCAAGCCTTTCGATAGCTTCCAGGATGCTGAGGCAGAGGAACAGGGTTGGACTGGTTCTCCTCGGAGATTATCTCACATGGATATATCCGGAATTCGGAAGAAGGCAGCTTTACAAGATGATGGAGGCGCTCTCCACTCTGAAAAAAGGAGGAAAATGGGACTTTGATGCTCTCTACTGGATAATAACAAGGTTCTTCCCGCCGAACTCATTTATAATCGTGGTATCGACGCTTCAGAGCAGGGGCATACCCGAGACCATAATGAAGATCAAAGCCAGAGGATATGATGTTCTGATAATATCCCCTTCACCTGTTGCCGTTGAAAAGGAACTTCTGGAGGACACGGAAAAGAACAGGCTGGCCATGAGAATACTGCAGTTGAAACGGGAAAATGTCATGGATGCACTGAGAGAAAGGACCACGGTCATAGACTGGGACCCCGATACACCGCTGGGGGAAAAGCTGAAAGGAATGAGGGGGATGAGGGTGTGAAGCCGGCAGGATTTGCTCTTTCAATCGGTGTTTTTCTTGCGGTTCTTGCGGATTCGCTTGCCACGGACAAGAATATGGCATATATCGCCATTCTCGCCGTCGTACCCCTATTTTACGGGTGCTGGAGAAAGAATCCGGCGATAGCATCGCTTTTCTCACCGATAATAATCTTTCCGTATCTCGTGTGCTCATTCTACTACCCTTGGAACCTCATATCGGTCCTGAAACTGTCGATAATATGGCCGTCCATATTTGCCTCGCATGTGCTTCTCAGCGCTCCGCATTCGCCGATTCTCGAGAAAAGAGTGTTCTTCGTGGTGGCGGCAACCGCCGCTGTCTCCGTCCTGATAATTGTGCTTCTCCCTCCTTTTATAACGCTCATAAAAGACCCGGTCGTTCTGGCATTGACCGGCATGGCTGCGGCAGGTGCGGCGGTTTACATCGCATGGAAGTGATGTCGCTGTTTGCGG
>CAZQEG010000025.1:0-10407 GCA_964591575.1 uncultured Thermoplasmata archaeon | reverse complement strand
GCTTTCGCCGGAAAGCCTTATTTTTGTGCGTTTCATTGTCTTAATAGAGTCGGAAAAGGTGGGAAATCCTCGGGTGCATCTGTTATCGGGTTGCGAAAAGAAATCCTTCATTGCTCTGCTTCTTCCGGCTTTTCGCCCTTAAAAATCCTGTCTTCCTCCGATAGCTGGTTTAGAAGGTGGTCGAGGCTCCATTGTATGGAAGTCTCGGTGGTCGAGGCAAAAATCACGGGCCCTCTGCCTATCTCCCTTATGCGCTCCATGAGCGGCGGCAAATCCTGGGGTAAAAACGCATGCAGTAGTGCAAATCTCTCTCCCTTCCATGAGGAATTCCCTTCGTAGGTATCCGGGTCTCTCAAGATATCGAGAATTCTCACATACCTTCCGTTCTCGGATATCGGATGAACGGGAATACCTTCCAACCTCATCCTCTCTATCTCATTGTCATCAAATCCTATGAGCAGGACAGAAGGGACGGAGGGAGCAGGTTCCGAGGAAAGAGCGCCGATAGCTCTCAGAGACGCTCGTTTTTCATCCTCTTTTATCTCAAGATATGCGAATGTCAGGGACGCGAATGCCCACATCTTCGTGAACGAGCCGAAGAATATCAGAGGTACCGCAAGGATGGCATATCTCAGCGGTATTAAGGAACCTGCGCTTCCAATCATTTCTATAATTCCGACGGCAATCAGAAGTACAAAGACATCCATGAACCTCCCGCCCGTCAGCTTCCAGCTCTCCGAAAGCCCGGCAATCGCATTCTTTTCGTTGAGAACCACAGGAAAGAGAAAGAATACAAGCTTCACCGCCAGAACAATCAGAAGAATCAGGCCTATCACGGGAAAAAAGCACATCAGGATGGGAGCAAGATAACCTATGAAGATGATGCCTATGGACCCGGCAAGCAAAACATCGAAGATAAGCATCGCCAGAAAGGCCTGTGGGAACCTCCTGTAAGCCGTTATGAGGGCTGCATTCAGGGACTCTTTCTCTGTTGTGCTGTCATATGTGAGCTTTATCGCCGCAAGCTGAAGGTACAGAGATACCAGAAGAATCAGGACATATATCCCGATAACGGAAGCAATTGTGCTCATCGGAAGCTCTGGGTGGTGTATTTCATTGGGAAAAAGAATCCTTCGATAGTTCAGGGAGAATCCCTTTTCGAGCAGATAGATGGACGAAGAGAGCAGGAAGTCCATGACTACAAGAAATCCGAAGGCCCTGTTTCTCTTAACAGTTTCAAAGCCTTTTAAGATATCTTTCGCTATTTCTATCGTCACTCTTTCACCTGTATCTGCAATATAAACAGATTGCTATTTAAGATTTTCCGAAGCACTTTCACCCACCCCCTCTAAAGGTATATATGTATGTGGAACTTTGCGTGTCTGAAAACCATAAGAGGTGATAAAATGGAAGAAAAAGAAATTGCGCTCCGCATAGAAAGGATAAAAAGAGCGCTCGATAAGGAAGGAAAAGAAAAAAGCAGCGAAGACCTCAGGAAGGAGTTCCTGAAATACATGGAGCACGGGATAACCCCGGATGAGACCGAGAGCAGAATTCTCAGGAAATACGGCGTTTTCACCCCGAAAACAGGAAGTAAGGAGAAGAAGGTATCGGAGCTGGTGCCGGGCGAGTTCGTTGACATAAAAGGCCGTGTGGTGAGCATAAAGGAGGCGAGCTCCGTGGTGGACGGAGAGGAAAGAAAGAGATACTACGGAATACTCGGAGACGAGACCGGAACTATACCTTTCAGCTCATGGTCATCCGACCTCTCTTATCTCGAAAAAGGCGACAGTATCAAAGTGACCGGCGCTCTCGTGCGTGAGTGGAACGGCCAGCCCCAGATAAGAACGACCTCCAAAAGCGCGGTGGAAAAGATAGAGGAGGATTTCGATGTGAAGTTCTCGCTCCCACCAGCGAAAGAGGCGAAACTGTCTGAAATAAAGGACGGCATGCGGGTATCCGTGAAAGCTCGGGTGATGTCGATAGAAGAGCGCGAGATTACGGTACGAGGCGAAAAAAAGACGATATTCTCCGGGATTCTTGCGGACGATAGCGGGAAGATTCCTTTCACGGCATGGAATGATTTCGGGCTTGAGAGGGGTGATGTGATAAAGGTGGACGGAGCGTATACCCGCTCGTGGAAGGGCGTACCTCAGCTGAACATAGATGAGCGCATGTCTCTGGAAAAAACGGATGAGGAATTTCCGTCATTCGAGGAGCTCGATGAGGCAATACCCATGAAAATAGAGGGTATAGATGGAAAAGGAGGAGTTACCGACGCTCTCTTCAATGCGGTGGTGCTGCAGGTGAGGAAAGGCAGCGGTCTTATATTCAGATGTCCGAAATGCAGAAGGGTACTTCAGGATGGTATATGTCAGGTACACGGCGAGGTCGAGGGGGTGCCGGATTTGAGAATAAAAGCCGTGATAGACGACGGCACCGGAGCCATAAATGCGATAGTGGGAAGAGCGCTCACCGAGAAGATTTTGGGAAAGAACCTCGATAAATGTCTGGAAGAAGCCAGAAAGAAGGTGGATACGGGCATAATAGCCCGCCAGATAGACGATGCACTGACAGCCAGGCATGTAAGGATAAGAGGAAATATTGTGTCTGACGACACATCCTACACAATGATAACCAACGATATAGATATCGAGGAGAGCAATCCGGTGGAGATGGCAGAGCAGCTGATAGAGGAGTGGGGTGTTTAAATGATGAGAAGAGAGCCTGCATGGAGGGTATTTGCGGAGGAATATTTCGCTTCCAAGGTGGTGGAATCCTCTGAAGAAGAGAAAAGCCCGACATATGTCATAACACCGCTCGGTGCACGGATAAACAGGGTGTTCATAGTGGGAACGCTGGTAGAAACGATGAACTACGGGAGCGAAGAGGAGCCGCTTATCAGGTCTGTGATAGCGGACCCCACCGGTCATTTCTATCTCAACACGGGACAGTACAATCAGGACGCGGGTTTCTCACTGATGAAGCTCGAAGCGCCGAGCTATGTGGCCGTTGTGGGCAAGGTACATGTATATGAACCCGAACCCGGCATCATCAAGAAATACATTCGCCCGGAAATCGTGAAAGAGGTCGATGAGAGCACAAGGAACAGATGGATCGTTGAAACGGCAAAGGATACCAAAGAGAGGATAGATGCGATGAGAGATGCCCTTGCTCTGGAAGAGCCCACCAAGGAATCACTTCTTTCGATGGACATACCGCCGAGGCTTGCATCGGGAATAGAGAGGGCCGTGAAGGAATACGGCGAAATAGACCTCAGCCGGTACTGGGAACTGGTGGGTGACGCACTTCGCTTCGTGATATCTGAGAGAAGCCTGCCGGTGAAAGAGGAGAGCGGTGAAGATGACAGGGAAAATGTGATGCAGCTCATAAACAGCGTGGCACAGGGCGATGATGTCCTCTGGGACGACCTTCGAAAAGCTGCTCAAGATGCAGGCATGAGCGAGGAGACGCTGGAAAACGAGGTCGACAGAATGGTCAGGGAAGGTATACTGTACGAAAGAAAGATAGGCGAGATCCTCAGGATTGACAGGGATACTGACTAAGTGCCCATTATCTTGAGGCACAACTCCTTTCCTTTCATCGCTTTATTTTTGAATTCTTCGTCAGGTGCAAGGGAGACCGCACGATTGAAAGCCTTGAGTGCCTGCCTCACATCTCCGAGAACAAGGAATGAGTATCCGATGTTGAACCATACTCTATTATTTTTCGGATTTAGCCTGAGAACGTTCTGATATGCCACCAGAGAGCGCTCGTACTCCTTCATCTGCGTGAATATGTAGCCGACGGTTATCCAGTAGGATTCTTTCTCTTCCATCTCCAGAAGCTGCTCCGCTATCTCCAGAGCATTGATATACTCCCCTTTCTGGATGTGTATCTTCAGGAGCTTTGTCTGCTCTTCCAGCAGCTGTCCGGAAATCCTGCCGCCCGGGGTCACACGGCTTCAGTGCTCTCAGGTTGATAAAAGTTTCTCTTGATGATAGAGTCAAGCCAACTATTAAATATATCTTTTAAATGCATGGATATGGAGCAGGATTCAGAAGGAGCGGTCGAGATAGACGAGCTGAAAAAAATCGATCTCCGAAACGGGGTGATAATAGACGGTTTTCCCAGTGTCGGCCTCGTAAGTTCGATAGTTGCGAACTATCTCGTAAGTGTGATGGACCTCGAGCAGACAGGCATAATGGATTCTCCTTTCTTTCCCACCATCTCTCTCATAAGGGGCAGAGAGCCGAACAATCCGGTGAGGATATATGGAGGAAAGATAGAGAGGAAGGATGAAGAACCCCTGAAAATAGCGGTTTTTGTCTCCGAATTTCAGCCTCCGGCCAATCTTATAAAGCCAATAGCGATGGCAATACTCGACTGGGCGCAGGCGCAGATGGCATCTCTTGTGGTATCTCCGGAAGGGCTGGCTCTGGATGATGAAACCAAAAAAAAGGACGAAAAAATGGATGTCTATGCCGTAGGAAGCACGATACCGGCGAGGATTTATTTTGAAACACACGAAGATATAAAATCATTTGAAGAGGGCGTTATAACCGGCGTTGCAGGCGTTCTTCTCAACGAAGGAAAGAAAAGGAAATTCGATGTCGTGTCCATTCTCGCCGAAGCACAGCAGCTTTATCCCGATGCGAAGGCGGCTGCGAGGGTAATAGAGGCGCTCGACGCCTCGGTCCTGCATCTGAATCTGGACACCGCTCCGCTTTACAAGGAAGCAGAGATAATAGAGGAGAGCATAAAGAAGTTCCAGCAGCAGAAAGATGCGGCGGAGAAAAGAGCACCCACCGGAAAGCCGCTTCCCCCGATGTACGGATGAGATGACGGCGCCGTGCCTCTTTCTAATTCAAACGAAGTCCGAGGCTCCCCCGATAAGAGGGATTTTGGATGATGTATCGGGTAATCGCTGGCAAATACTTTTTATATGAGCGAAGAATGCCCTTTCAAAGCACCAGAGGTGATAAAATGGAAAAAGAAAGATTTATGAAGATATCGATTCCTTCCTCTCTATATAGAAAAATAGACGAGCGAATAAAGGAGACCGGCTTCAACTCGGTGGACAGCTATGTCGCCTATGTTATGCGGGAGGTTCTTTCGGATGACGAAGAGGAGGAATTCACCGAGGAGGATGAGGAGAAGGTCAAGGAACGGCTGAGGTCACTGGGGTATCTGGACTGAGTGGTATCATGATAAAACCGCACGGAGGCGCTCTAATAAAGCGCATGAATTTTGGAGAGAGCGCAAAAAAAGAGGCTGAGGAACTGCAGGCAAAGGAGATTTCCCTTGACCAGTACAGGGACCTTGCCAACATAGCGCACGGTCTTTTCTCACCGCTGACCGGATACATGAATCGGAATGATTTCGAGGCCGTTCTCAAGGAGGGAAGGCTCGATAACGATATACCGTGGACGGTCCCGATAGTCATGGATTCAGGCACGGAGGCCTCGGAATTGAAAGAAGGAGACAGTATTGCGCTCACCTACAACGGAAATGCCGTGGGAATCCTCGAGATAGAGGATATATACGGGTATGACAAAGGGGAATACGCAAGGTCGGTTTTCAGAACGGATTCTCTGGAACATCCCGGCGTAAAACAGGTATCCATGATGAAAGATATGCTTTTGGGCGGAAATATCACGCTTCTGGAGGATCCACCCACCAAATTCCCGAACTATAGACTGTGGCCGGAGGATACGCGGGTGCTTTTCAGGGAGAGAGGATGGAAAAAGATTGTGGGATTCCAGACTAGGAACACCCCTCACATAGGTCACGAATATGTGCAGAAGGCAGCTCTCACGCTCGTAGACGGACTGCTGATAAACCCACTGATAGGCAAAAAGAAGAAGGGAGATTTCAGGGATGACGTTATAATAAAGGCATACGAGGCTCTCTTCGATAATTACTACCCGAAGAACACCGCAACGATGTCCATAATAGAGACGGAGATGAGATACGCAGGTCCGAGAGAGGCGATATTCCATGCGATAATGAGGAAGAATCTGGGCTGCACGCATTTCATCGTCGGAAGGGACCATGCGGGGGTCGGAAATTTCTACGGGCCTTTCGATGCGCACAAGATATTCCTTGATTACCCGGACCTCGATATAGAGCCGATATTCTTCCGCTCATTCTATTACTGCAAGAAATGCAGAGCTGTCGTCAACGACAAGATATGCCCCCACGGAGAGGAATACAGGATAAACTTTTCCGGCACTGCGATAAGGAAGCTTCTGATGGAAGGCAAGAGGCCTCCCGAGGACATGATGCGGCCGGAAGTTGCGGATGCCATTCTCAGCTTTGACAATCCGCTGGTGGATTGATGATAGTGCACCACTGGGACACGGACGGAATATGCTCCGCATCGCTTCTCATGGATAAATACGGAAAGCAGGAGAACTTCACCCCCAAAATAGGCAATTACTGGCTGGACAAGGAAGACATTGATGCTCTTCGAGGGTATAAGGAAGTCATTGTGGCGGATATGAACCTCTCGAATGCAGGGGAGCTGTGCAAGTTTGCGAAACTCACGATATATGACCACCACATAGCCAAAAGAGTGGAATGCGCTGAGCACATAAATCCATATCTCGAGGGAAAGGCATATCCGTCGGCAACTCTTGTTATATACGAACATCTGAATCTCCCTCTCGACCACAGAGTGATTTTGGGAATGGTCGGAGATGTCGGAAAAAAGATAATGGAACGGCCGCAGAAGGAACTTGTCGAGAGGTATCTCAGGGCATCCGGAAGAAGCTTTGAGGATATTGAAAAGGCCGCTTTACTGCTGGATTCGAGTTACAAGATGTTCAAAAGGAAAGAGGTCGTCGAGGATGTCCGAATGGCGGGAGAACTGGATTCCATCCTTAACAGTGAAAAGCTCCTGAAAAATCAGGAAATTCTGGAGAAAGAGATAGACGATTCGGTTGCAAGGGCGGAGGATATCGGGAACATAACGGTTCTCAGGATGAATACCCAACACCACATAATATCAGCCGTAGCCCGAAAGATAGCATGGGATATGGGAAAAACAGCGCTCGTGCTCAATGAGAAATCGGACAGGGACGAGATATACCTGCGAAGCCCTGAGGGGGACGTTTCACGGTACATAAAGATTGCAAAGGAGAGAGGATACAATGCCGGAGGAAAGAAAGAGGTCATGGGTGCGGTACTTCCGAAAGGGGAAGGAAAGATATTCTTCAACGAGATAATGGAGGAATTAAGATGACGAACTATATAGTTTCTGGATTGGAGCGCTCCGGAACATCCATGATGATGCAGATTCTCTACAAAGGTGGTATGGATGTGGCCTTCGACGAGAAGAGGCAGCCCGACGAGAACAATCCCAAAGGTTATTTCGAACTCGAAGGCGGCAAGGTAATCAACCGGCTGATAGAGGGCAGTTTTCCTATGGAGAAATACGATGGAAAGGTGATAAAGGTAACCGCTTACGGGCTGAAATTCCTTCCACCCCGTGATTACAAGATAATATACATGACAAGAAATATCGAAGAGATACTCGTTTCAATGGCAAAGATGTCCGGGGACCCGAGTGTTATGGAAGAGGGCCCGATATTCGAGAGGCTTAACCGCCAGTCCATGAAGATGCTTAAAGAAAAGGCCATCCCCCACATAATCGTCAGGTACAATGATGTCCTGAGGGATACCAGAAAAGAGATAGAGAGGGTCAATCGGTTCCTCGGAGGAACGCTTGATGTTGACGCAGCCATGTCTGCGGTAGACCCATCGCTTTATCGCAACAGGAAAGAGGTGATTGAATGAAAAAAGGAGTAACGGTATGGTTCACGGGACTTCCTTGTTCCGGCAAGACCACCATAGCCAAAGAAGTTGAGAAGAATCTCAGAGAAAGAGGAACGGATGTTGAACTGCTGGACGGCGACACTGTCAGGGAATTCATAAGGAACAGGGATTTTTCACAGGAAGGAAGGAACAAGCACCTGAGATATATCGCCCTCATGGCTCGACTGCTCTCAAAGAGGGGCACAGTGGTTCTGTGCACGTTCGTCAGCCCCTACAGGGAGAACAGAGACTTCGCACGCTCGATAAACGACAATTTCCTCGAGATATACGTGAAGACTCCGCTCGAGCTGTGCATAAAGAGAGATGTCAAAGAAATGTATAAAAAGGCCATGGCCGGCGAGATAAAAGGATTCACAGGCATAGACGACCCCTACGAAGAGCCGGAGAATCCGGAGCTGATGGTGGAGACGGAAAAAGAATCGCTGGAGGAGAGTGTGAGCAAGGTAATGGCCCTCCTGAAAGAGAGGGGATATGTCGATTAAAGACATAAAGATAAAACGAGAACTCTTTCTCATCTCACTTTTGATTCTTTTAATCTTCTATATTTCTCCGACACCTGCGGGGCTGAGCTATCAGGGAAAGATGATGATCGGCCTGATGTTCTTTGCCATATTCCTCTTTGTTACCGAGGCGCTGCCTATAGGGATGTCAGGCATACTAATAATGGCGCTCCCCCCGATACTCGGTATATATGACTCCCGCAAGGTCTTCGGATTCTTCGGCAACGAGGCAATATTCCTGCTGATAAGTGCCTTCATACTCGCAGCCGGTTTTCAGAAGAGCGGACTTCATCTGAGGGTCGCCGCCAGATTTCTTAGAAGATTCGGAAAATCACCGAAGATATTCATTCTCGGCATTCTTCTGCTGGGGTCTTCCTTCTCTTTAATGATGTCCGAACATGCGGTGGTGGCACTTCTGATACCAATCATCGCGGTCTCCCTTGCAGGTGCTGCAGATGACGGGAATCTGAAAAAGGCGGGAATGATAGCTCTGGCGTACGGGTGTTCGATAGGGAGCATTGGCACGCTTTTAGGCGGGGCGAGGAATCCGTATGCCGTTAGTTTCATAAATGAGAGTACAGGCACCACCATCACCTTTCTACAGTGGTCGATGATGGCAATCCCGGTGGTGGCAATAATGCTCCCAATAGCTTGGGTTCTTCTGATGTTCTTCTTTCCCACGAAAACCGAGAAAATCCCGGTCAAAAAGGAAAAAAAAGGGCCGCTGAGTGCAATGGAGATAAAGGCCGGTTCCGTGCTCATAGGTACGGTGATTCTTCTGTTCATCTTCGGGAACATAGGTACGGCGGTCATTGCGATACTCGGCGCAACCGCGATGTTCTTTCTGGGTGTGATTGACTGGAAAGATGTCGAAAAGGCAATCCCGTGGGGCGTGCTTCTTCTATACGGCGGTGCAATAACACTTGGAAAAGGAATGCTTTCCACAGGTGCCACGCGCTGGATTGCGGAAGGAATCGTGGCATATGTCGGAAGGAATCCGGAAGTGATACTCTTTATACTCATATTCATAACTGTCATTCTTACGGAGATGATGAGCAACACCGCCGCAGTCGCTCTCATGCTTCCCCTAGGCATAGGTCTGTCAGCCGCAGTTCCCGCGCTCAATCCGGTAGCGGTCTCCATGGCAATAGCCCTTGCCGGAGGTTTTGCTTTCATGCTTCCCATAGGAACCCCGGGGAACATAATAACATACAGCACAGGGTATTACCGGCAGAGAGATCTTATGAAGGTAGGGATATTTGCTGATATTATAGGTATATTTGTCATATACGGGGTGGCGATGACAGTATGGAAGTTCATGGGGGTGTGGTCATGAGGTGCCTGATACCGGTAACGCAGGAAATAAAGAATGAGAACGCCCTGAAAAGAGCCCGCCTGATATGCAGCGAAACTCATGTCCTGTATGTTCTGGAGGGTTCCGTGCTTGAAAGGATGGAAAGCGAATCCTCGTACATACTGAACTCCGATATGCTGAATATCCTGAAGGAATCGATTATGGAGTCACAGAGAGAAGAGGCGGCAGATATCGCAAAAAAGGCAGGTGCCAGCCTCCATTTCGAGATCGGAGATTATTTCGATGTCATCCGCAGATATTCCGAAAGACTTCGGCCGGCAGCTATAATGACGGATGAGCCGGACAGGAAGATGCTATCCCTCGAAAGAAACATCTGGGTAGACAGAGGGAATGAAATCAAAAGCTCTGTTTTTCTGGTCGGAAAGGCGATAAGAATAGGCAAGCTTCTGAAAGACCTGAATCTCGCAAAGGAGATATCCGGGAAACTGAAAGCTTCTTTTGGAATATATTATGAAGGAAAAGAGAGAGAAATCATGGCGACTCTGGAAAAGCACGGAAAGATTGCCGAGGGTGCGGACGTCGATCTCGTCTTTATTCGGGGCGATATGCCGGGGGCGCCGAACCCGAAGAGATATGCTGGCAGAAGCATGATGATATTCCGAAAATAGAGCATTCCGAAATTGCATGATAAGATTCTGCACCATCAAGTCGCGGCATCTCTGCCGTATCGAACTGCAGGGAAGAACGGACCTA
>CAZQEG010000024.1:0-10466 GCA_964591575.1 uncultured Thermoplasmata archaeon | reverse complement strand
GAGCATAACCGAAAAACCGGTTGAAGAGGAGATGAAGCACTCCTACATAGACTATGCGATGTCCGTGATTGTGGGGAGAGCGCTCCCCGATGTCAGGGACGGGCTCAAGCCGGTGCACCGGAGGATACTCTATGCGATGTACGATATGGGAATAACCCACAGCAAGCCGTATAAGAAGAGCGCAAGGATTGTCGGAGAGGTTCTCGGTAAATATCACCCTCACGGTGATAATGCGGTATATGATGCCTTGGTAAGAATGGCTCAGAAGTTCTCTCTCAGATACCCGCTCATAGACGGTCAGGGGAACTTCGGAAGCGTTGACGGGGACAGCGCCGCCGCTATGAGGTACACCGAGGCGCGCTTATCTAGGATTGCAGAGTACATGCTCAAGGACATAGAGAAAGAAACGGTGGATTTCATCGACAACTTCGATGCCACACTCAAAGAGCCGTCTGTCCTTCCTTCGGTGTTTCCCAACCTTCTCCTGAACGGTTCCTCGGGCATAGCGGTGGGGATGGCAACGAACATGGCGCCGCACAACCTGAGGGAGGTAGTTAACGGGCTTCTTGCGCTCATCGAAGAGCCGGATATGGAAATACCTGACATAATGGAATATATAAAAGGCCCGGATTTCCCCACGGGAGGAATAATCTACGGGAGCGCTCCGATATATCAGGCTTACAGCACGGGAAGAGGAATAATCAAGGTAAGGGCTAAGACCCATATAGAGGAACACGGCAACCGCGAGAGGATAATAGTTACCGAACTGCCGTACATGGTCAACAAAGCCGAACTCCTGTCCAAAATAGCGGATCTTGTAAGAGAGGGGGTCATAGACGGCATATCCGACCTGAGGGATGAGTCCGACAGAAGGGGGATGAGGATGCTGATAGAGCTCAAGAGAGGTGCGATGTCGGATGTTGTTCTCAACCAGCTTTTCAAGCACACGCAGATGGAATCGACATTCGGAATAAACAATGTTGCCCTTGTGAACGGAGTTCCGCGCACATTGAACATAAAAGAGCTCATGCTGGAGTTCCTCGGACACAGAAAGGAGGTCATAAGAAGGAGGACCGCATATGAGCTCAGAAAAGCCGAGGAAAGGGCGCATATCCTCGAAGGTCTCCTTATAGCTCTCGACCACATAGACGAGGTGATAAGCCTGATACGGGCATCCAAGAGCGCCGATGAGGCCAAAATGCACCTTATATCCAGATTCCTTCTCACCGATGTGCAGGCGAAGGCGATTCTGGACATGAAACTTCAGAAACTGACCGGTCTCGAGAGGGAATCCATACGCAGCGAGCACACCGAGCTGATGGAGAAGATAAAGGACCTCAAAGACATCCTGGAGCATACCGAAAGAATAATGGAGATAATAAAGGGGGAGCTCAAAGAACTCATGGAGAGGTTCGGCGACGAGCGCAGGACCGAGATACAGGAAAGCGGCGATGACCTCGAGATAGAGGACCTGATTCCGGATGAGGAGGTCGCCATAACGATAACGAAAGCCGGATACATAAAGAGGATACCCATCGAAACATACAAACAGCAGAGGCGGGGCGGCAAAGGCCTGATTGGCATGGACACGAAAGAGGAGGACCATGTCGTATCCGTGCTGACTACGACCAACCACAGCTACATTCTGTTCTTCACCAACATGGGCAGGGTATACTGGCTCAAAGCATGGAGGATTCCACAGAGCGGAAGGCGCTCCAAGGGAAAGCCGATAGTGAATATGCTTCCGAACCTCGAGAAAGGAGAGAAAATCGCTGCTACAATCCCAGTAAAGGATTTCGATTCCGGATATATCATATTCGCAACAGCCTCCGGAAGAATAAAAAAGACCGAACTGAAGGCGTACAGCCGCCCGAGAGCGAACGGAATATGGGCCATAGGCCTGAACGAAGGGGATTCGATAGTCGATGTTTCCCTATCCTCCGGAGATGACCAGATAGTGATTGCCACAAGAGACGGATATGCCAACAGGTTTCCGGAATCCGAGGTGAGACCGATGGGAAGAACAGCCCACGGGGTCATCGGTATAAAGCTCAGAGACGGTGACAGGGTTGTTTCGATGGATGTGGTCCATGAAGATTCGCTGCTGCTCAGCATAACCGAGAAAGGCTACGGAAAAAGGTCATATGCCAGGGATTACAGGAAGACACACAGAGGGAGCCACGGGGTGATAGCCATGAAGATAAGGGACAAGAACGGAAAGCTCGTCAGGGTTCTCGACTCCACGGGCATAAACGAAATCCTTGTAACAAGCATGGAAGGAATGATGATAAGGGTTCCTGTGGAACAGATATCAATACACGGAAGAGCCACCATGGGAGTGCGCGTTATGAGAATGAACGAAGGTGACCGGGTTGTGGATGTCGAGCCGCTTATTGAGTGATTCGCTCAGCATACCATCGAATTATATATTCTGGACAAAAATAGCCGTGCTCATCCTCGTGGCCTTTTTGCCGTCTCTGCTCTATATGCGCTGGATAAGAAACGCCGAGATATACAACAGAGAACCTTGGCTCGCAATCACGCTTGTATTCCTGTGGGGAGCCATAACCGCCATAATCATAGCGGCCGTAATAGAGGCGCTCGCCATGTATGCCTACGGGAAATACCTCGAAAGAACATATGAATTCCTGAGACAGAACGAATCCCTCCAGTCCCTCGTACTCGCATGTATCATAGCGCCGTTCGTAGAGGAAGGGGCAAAGGCTCTTGGCGTATATTTCGCAAGAAGACATCTCATAGAGATAGAGGACGGCTTCATATACGGTGCCGCCGCAGGCCTCGGATTCGCAGCCACCGAGAATCTTCTGTACGAATCCATGACCCTTGTGAAATTCGGACTTATCTTCTATATCATAATAGTTCTGGTGAGAACGACATCCTCCGCACTTCTGCATGGGAGCGCAACCGCTGTCAGCGGCTATGGTCTGTCGAAGAAATACCTGTACGGAGGACATTTCACGCCGTTCTTTCTTCTTGCGGTGTCCATGCATGCGCTCTTCAATCTGTTCGCCTCTTTCTCCCTCATATTCGACGGGATGGCCCTCCCGCTTCTGGGGTTCCTGTTCGCCATCATCATGGGAATAAGTTCGGCTGTCATAATAAGGAAGAAGATTCAGGAGATGGATGCGATAAGAAGGAATCTCAGGTCTGTCAGGCAGTGATAGAGATATATACGGAATGAGATAAGGCGCCGTGGCAGTAACGAATTTCAGAAAGAGATACATCGCTTTTGCGGTGGAATCGAGTGCTATGCTCTCCAGAAGAGAGATGATAGCCGCCCTCAATGAGCTTGGAAAGAGGCACGGGATAAGGTTCAGGCTGACCGTTTTCGATGATAACCGCGGAATAATCCTGGTCTCCCACAAAGATAAGAAGAGAGCGCTCGAAATTCTGAACGGAAATATTCGCAGCCTGAGACTGAGAACGATAAAGACATCCGGAACCATAAAGAAAGCGAAGAGCTTCCTATGACTGCTCGTCTATTTTCCAGATTTTATCTCCCACATAGTGTATCGTCTTCACCGCTTTTCCGCTCTTGGACTCGACCATTTCTTTCCCGGACATAAGGGCTTTTCCCACCAGCAGGGGTCTGCCGTGCCTCTCCTCCCTGACCCACACGATATCTCCTTCGGCGATTTCAGGGTCCGCATCCACTATCCCCGGAGCCATGACATCCGCCCCGTTGTAGAGGAATTTAACAGCCCCCATGTCCACCGTCACATATCTTTTCTCCGGATTTTCGATAAGCATCCCCCGAATGGATGGAAATGCCCTCCCTTCGATTATAAGCCCGACAACCACACCTTTCGAGAATATCAGGCCGATATCTCCCATTTCGGCAATATCCACATCATCCTTATAAGAAAAAGGTGAGGAGCCTGCTGACTCCCTAATCTCTTCTTCGAGCCTCTTTGCCTCTTTTTTCCGTATTCTTCGCCTTTTCCTGTATTCACTCATGCTTCCGCCTTATAACGAAGAGCGCCACAAAGACCGTGAAGAGCAGAGGAATGACAAGATTTGAGAACTCGGGGACAGGCGAGGGAGCCTCCGCATATGCCCTTGTATAATCTCTTGTTGACTGATCGACATCCAGCGGGCCTGCTGTATCTGTGTTATCCTCCCAGTCGCTCGTCTGGAAGCTCACCGTCATGTTCTTCGAGCCTATCGCATTCAACGGAACGGAAAATTCCATCTGACCGGAATCCTCTCCGACCTCTATATCCGCTGCGAGAGGCTGCCACCCGTTTCTGTACATGTAAAGCGTCTTTGAGATTATCTGCCCGTTCTTTCCGAGTATCTCGAGCTTGTATCTTCCGTTATCCGTATTTATAAATGCCCTTGCTATATCCTCTCCGGTCGGTGTTTTAGGTATTCCGGTAACCGCACCTGGCACGCCTTCCGCATATCTTTCGGGCACGAGCGCACCGCCCATCATCTTTCCTCTGACTTTGAGATAGAAATAGGCATCCTGCGTGGTTTTATTCTTCACCGCATCATACGCCCTGATATCTATGTTAGGTGAAAGCTGTGCATCCGACGGGTCTGTCTTTACGGAAAGCCAGTCACCGAAAGCCCCGTCTATCATTATGTGGGGAGGCTGCCCGAGATATGCCTTCACCGGATAGCCTACCATGTGAACTATGGCCGCAGGTGAGAAATTTATTCCGGTAACATTCAGGGATATCAGGGTGCCGTTGGCGGGCCTGTTAGCAGGAAGCTGACCGTATATCTCATATGTCGTTCCCCATGCGGGTATGGGGATGTTGACCGAAATCGTGCTGCTCGTGCCGCCTGCCGCCGTAGCTATGGTCTTTCCATTCGTATCTCTTAGGGATATCGAAGATACTCCGATAGATTGTACCGAAATGGAGGTAAGTGCGGTATCACCGCCTGTGGCCGTTATATCCAGTTTCATAAGAGCTACGGATTGCCCGAACTGAGAGGTATATACCGGCTGAGCAAGAGAACTCTTTTCCACATATACGGAGGGTGAACTGTCTCCGATGTTCATGCTCGATATCTCGGAAGAGCCGCCTTTTGTCGATGTATAGAAGGCTATTCTGTAGTCTTTATGGATGTCGGACGGCAAAAAAGACATCTCCATCCTGTTGTCCTTGTAAGCCACCTTGAGGCCGTCGTAG
Source organism: uncultured Thermoplasmata archaeon (assembly GCA_964591575.1). GTDB lineage: Archaea > Thermoplasmatota > Thermoplasmata > WALJ01 > WALJ01 > CAZQEG01. Next base: position 5,304 of record CAZQEG010000024.1, on the reverse strand, counting down.
GACTGCCATGACCATGCGAATCCGTAATCGCTTCCCTGTGCTGCGCCATACTGATATGAGCCTTTCGCATCTATCTTACCGCCTTCACCGTATATCTTGCAGAGATAATCGGCACCTATACCGTTTATTCTGTACCCTGTCGAAGGGTTATTATCCGAATCTACAAAGGCGTATATCCTGCTTCCATCGGTATCAAAGATATGAGCGTTCTGAGTTTCGATATACATAAAAAGCCCTGTATCTGTCAGTTTCGAGGCGTACTGTACCATGTCAAGCGGGTGCTGAGCTGGCTGTGCCTCCAGTTTATGGGGTACTCCGTTCCAGTCGGAAAAGTTCCCATCTATCTGCATACCGCCTTTTGGAGAATACATGAAATAGAACGCCGCAAAAATAAGTATGAGAACAACCGCAACGGTAACGGCCACCGGAAGTTTCGATTCCTTCTTTTTCGCCCTTATCGGCTTTTTGACAGGCTTCGTTCCGTTCGTAACCCCGACACCGTTGGTCAATCCGCCGCCTAGCCCGTTGGTGAGCCCTTTCTTTTTTTCCGTCGACAGGCCGTTCGTCAACCCTTTTCCTCTCTTTTTATCCGCCGCAAGACCGTTGGTGAGGCCTTTTTTCTTATGATTGAGCCCGTTGGTGAGCCCCGTGCTCAACTCGGCAATGCCCTTTCCGGTGGGAGCTTTCTCCTTTTTCGGCTCCGGCTTTGATTCCCGGGCGATTGCTGGGGCTTCGCTCATCTTTTCCATGATCAAATTGTACTTGAATTCCGATCCGCAGTCGTTGCAGATAAATTTTACCGGCGCATCACGACCGCATACCGGGCATTTGTACATGGGCTCAAGGCCCTCAAAGCTCTTCAGCGTTATATCTGCACCGCAGAACGGGCAAACAATATGGGGTAGAAGTTCCCCGCCACATACAGGACATGCCATTCCTTCCGTCATCACCAAATAAACCACCTTCGTATCTGCAATATCTTCCCATATTTAAATTTTCCTGCAAAGGTTCCATATTTATGAGTGCTTGTCCAGCAGCGTAATCTCCTCCTGGATATCGGGAGAATTCTCCAGAGAAAGAGCCTTTTCATATGCCTCCTTTGCCTTTTCTAACTCTCCGGTCTCTTTCAGAAGCTTCCCTTTCCATCTCCATCCCTCCGGGTCCTGTGGAAATACAAGCAGATAACGCTCCACGAACTGCAGGGCGGCTCCCCACCTGCCAACTGCATATAGGGCCTCGGCCCTTTTTATCCACGCCTTTTCACCGTGTTTAAGGCGAAGAGCGGATGCATAGGCCCTGTCCGCCTCTTCATAGAGTCCCTGCCTGAGAAAAATATCTCCATGGAGCATATGCGTCCTTGCGATGTCCGGTCTCAGGGAGATGGCTTTGGATATGAACTGCAGGGCGGCTCCCCACCTCTTCATGGAGAGCGCGGAGGATGCTTTTCTCTCCCATGCATCAGCCCAATCCTCGTTTATCTTGAGAGCTTTGGTGTAATATTCGTCCGCACTCTCGAACATCTCCATTCCCTCGTATGCTCTTCCCATATCAGTAAGTGCTCTCGGATTCTTATCAAGGTCGGGAACCCTTCTGAAATGGTTTATGGCATCCTTGTACCGGCGAATCTGAAGGTCAAGAAATCCCCTGTTTATCTCGGCGATTCCGCGAGAGGGTTTTATTTTCTGTGCACTCCTGATATATGCGGAAATCTTAGAATACAGGGATTTTCTACCTTTCTCAATATCGTCCGGAGATACACCCCGAAGATATTCCATGGAGATATATCCGAAATAATAGACAGAGGCCAGCCTGCACAGGGCCTCTTCTTCGGCCGCATTCTGGAATCCCCAGATTCCGTCAGCAATTCTGAGCATCGATGTGAGATTTTCAACATCCTCGTAAGTAGGTTCGAAATACTGGGCATCCTCAAGGAATGCGCTTATTCCCATGTGCTGCATATAGGTATTTATCTTCCAGAATACTGCGGAAGCATCATCGAACATCGGCTCATCCGGGAGACTCAGTGAATCTTTTATACTCCTTTCGTCGATGATCTTCTCCTCCTCTTTTCCGAGGGAGAGCACAAGCACACTGTTCTTAGATAGGATATCCGGTATGCTCCCCCCGACGGAGAAATCTCTGCAGTACCAAAGAGGGTCCTTTTCCATCATTTCCGCGAAGCATTCCGAGCATATCTGAATCTCACCGTCAAGTTTCTTTCCGCATCTCAGGCATCTCATGTTGTGCTGGCGTATCACTTCTTCTAATAAAAGCTTATCTTGGGGCGGCATGTGGGCCATGAAAAAGTATAAATAGGTCGGCGAACAGAGATATATGGGAGAAGAAAGGACAGATAATAGAGCGAGAAAGGACATATATATGTGGCGTTATTCTCCGCCGCTTAAAAGGATGGTATAATGATAAGGTTCGGAATTGCAGGAATACCCCTGTCGAGCAAGGGACGCACACTTTATGACGGTGTAAAGGACGCACATAATCTCGGATTAAGAGCTCTTGAAGTGCAGTTTCTTAGGGTGAACACCTTTGAAAGAGAGGTATTCAACGAGGAGGAAAATATTTCGGCAATCGACCTGAAAGGGGTTGTTGTCGCAGAAGTTCTGACAAAGAAGACCGGCGCATGGAATGCGGGCAGATATGCCCTCACCCACCCCTTGGAACACGGAGAGATGCTCAAGATGCTATCCATACCTGTCGCTTCCGACTATGAAAAACTCAGATTCATAGGGCGGGTTGCAAAGGAACTGGACATAAAGCTCAGCATTCACACACCCCATTATATGGAACTGACAAAGGGCGGAAAAGCAGGAGAGGAATCCATAAGATACCTGATGTGGGCGGCCACCATGGCAGATGCCCTTCAAGCCGGCCCTCTTGTAACATATCTGGGGATGTATGATGGAGACGAGGGGGAGAGCATAGAGAGGGCAATAAAGAACCTCAAAAGACTCAGGAACTGGCTGAAAAGGAACAAGATAAAGGTAAAGATAGGGATTGAGACGAGCGGATGGAGGGATGTGGCCGGCACACTGGATGAGATACTTGAAATATGCTCCAAAGTGCAGAGTATGAGGCCTGTCCTGAATTTCGGTCATATACACTCCAGAGAAGGGGGGACGCTCAACACCCGCGAGGACTTCAAAGCGGTGCTGGAAAAGGCAAAGAAATACAGCAGAGAAGGCTATTACACGCATTTTACTGGCGTGGAACATAAAGACGGGTATGAAAAGCAGTACACACCGATAAAAAGAGGGGATCTGAAGTTCGAGCCGCTTGCCGATGTAATAATGAACAACGACATGGACATAACGATAATATCGAGCTCACCCCTTATAGAACATGATGCCATGTATATGAAAATACTCGTAGAGAGGCAGCTTCTCAGAAAATACCACAGAAAAAAAGCAAAGGGGGGGCCTTCGTGAATGGAGACAGATTCTTCGGTTCCGTGGCGTATATCCTCAAAGAAGCGTCGGAAATCTCAAAGAATGTCGATTTCAATGCGATAAAGCTCTCCGCGGACAGTATTCTGAGAGCAAAACACTCATTCGTTTACGGTGTGGGCCGATCCGGAATCGTGGGAAAAGCATTTGCAATGAGGCTCGTCCAGCTCGGCCTGAATGCGTATTTCATCGGGGAAAGTACCACCCCCGTAGTTGAGAAAGGCGATGCCGTAATCCTTATCTCCAATACCGGCGAGACCTCGTCCGCAATACAGACCGGCGAGATAGTGAACAGGGTCGGGGCACACTCCATTGTTCTCACCTCCAACCCAGAATCAGGGCTTGCGAAGCTTGCTGAGGTGCTGATACTCCTCAAGGTGCCTAAGGATATTGATACTGCCCTCGCCCCTCTCGGAACCCTTTTCGAAGACACTGCTTTCGTGGTCCTTGACGGACTTATCTCCGATATAATGGAAAGAAAGGGAGAGAACGACGAGAGTATGCGCTCCAGACATGCGATATGGGTTTAAGGCACCAATCTGAACCTGTCCCTCGGGAATATCGTTGTTTCTCTGACATTGCCGAGGCAGAGCGCTTTTTCTATCAGCCTTTCGATTCCAAGGCCTATACCGCCGTGCGGAGGCATCCCGTACCTGAACGCTTTGAGGTAGAACTCGAAATCCTCGGGATTCAAGCCTTTCTTTTTCATTCTCTCTTTGAGGCGCTCCGGCCTGTGCTCTCTCTGACCTCCTGAAGCGAGTTCCTGCCCTTTATATTCAAGGTCAAAGGAGTATGACCATGGAGTCCCGTCTTTTTCCATGATGTAGAAGGGCTTTTCCTCTTCAGGGTATTCCACAACGAAATAGGCATCGAATCCTTTTTCAGACATTATGTCCCCCAAGATTTTCTCCCCTTCGGTGTCAAGGTCATTCTCAATCTTCTTTCCTTTTTTGAGCAGCATGGCCTTCGCATCTTCAAAAGTTATGTGGGGGTAGGGCCTTTTGGGAGCCTTCAGTTCGATGCCGAGAAGCTCAAGCTGGGATTTTCCATTCTCGATTGCTGCCTTTATGGCGCTGTCCAGCATCTCTTCCACGGCATCCATCACATCGTCCTGAGATTGTATGAATGACATCTCGAAATCGAGAGAGGTGAACTCGCTAAGGTGCCTTGTGGTATCTGAAAGCTCAGCTCTGAATGCAGGAGCAATCTCATACACTCTTTCAAGTCCTGTGGACATGAGTATCTGCTTGAACAGCTGAGGGCTCTGCGCAAGGTATGCATTCTCACCGAAATAATCCAGTTTGAACAGTGTTGCGCCGCCTTCGGCCCCTGCTTTCAGTATTTTCGGGGTCTGAACCTCGGTGAATCCCTTTTTTTCAAGGTTCTTTCTTATTGCGGAGAGCATTATCGCTTTAAGTTCGAATATCGCCTTGACCTCCTCCCTTCTGAGATCCATGAAACGGTTGTCCAGTCGGGTGTCTAGCTCTACATTCACCTTATCCACAACGCCCATGGGTAGCGGAGCGTCCGCCTCGTTGAGCAGTTCCCATTCGACGGGCAGTATCTCAAATCCTTTCTTCACATACTCGCTCTTCTGCACATTTCCTTTTACAGCTATTACGGACTCCCTCTGCACCTTCGTTAGCCTGTTGTACTCTTCCTCGCCCATCTCGTTCTTCAGTGCGGTCACCTGAACAACACCACCTTTATCGCGTAGGAGTATAAAGGCTATCTTCCCCTTCTTACGGATGGTCTGAACCCATCCCGCAACCGTAACTTCCTCATCTACATCCGGGTTTATTTCGTCGGAGCGCTTTCTGTCTCTGAGATTCATGGAAACACC
>CAZQEG010000023.1:0-10601 GCA_964591575.1 uncultured Thermoplasmata archaeon | reverse complement strand
GAAACCGTTTTTGCGGAGCGCTCTTATCACGCTTTCAACGGGAGGCACGGACATCTTCAATATGGAGGAAAGATGGCTCAGTTCGTGGTAGCAAAGCGGCATATCCGCCTCCTGCTTCCAGATGTCGAGCATCTTCTCCATTCTCCGCTTCGTTCCGAAGAAATCCTCGACCCTCATGTTTTCCAGCAGGGCAGGGTCAAAGAGAGCGCCTGCCCAGAGAGGGCCGACATCTCCCCCGCGTTTCCACGATTTTTCCGTGAAATCGAGCGTGTCCAGCTGATTCAGCGCTCCGTTCGCCTTTTTAGCTCCCTTCTCCGCCCTCAGGTATGCCCTGAAATAGTGGTCCGCTGAGTATGAAAGCACGGGCCTGAGGGCCGCATCATTCCTTGCGGCAATCCGCACCGCGCCCCCCATCAGTATCCTCAGCCCTATCTCGTGCATGCACCAGTTGTGCGCCGGATTTGCCATGTACCTCCTGTAACATACCTTCGGATAGACACCGCAGAGCGCTGCCGTATCCGTGGCTGTTATGGCGATTATTCCGTTATTCCGCACGGCTCTGGATGCCGCGTCGAGGAACCGCGTCGGACTCCCGAACGGGTCTATATCTATGTAATCGAAGCTCCTGCGGTTCAATATGACATTGAGATCCTCACAGGAGATTTCCGCGCTCACCCCGTTTATCTCCGCATTTCTCTTCATGAGACGGCAGGCTTCTTCGCTCCGGTCATTCATGCTTATCTCGATGCCGCCGCTCTCAAGTGCAAAGCGTATTCCTCTTATACCGGATGCCGCCAGCCCGTCCAGAACCCTCCATTTGCTCTTTTCCGCGGCTTTCAGAAGCGATACCGAGACATCCCGATTGAACTCCATCGTGGGATTGTAAAAAACCGGTACGCCGGAGGAGTTCGGGCCTTTCTTCCATTCGGTCGCAGGGACCAGCGCCTCGGCAAGCCCCTCTTTTATAGCTGTCAACCTCACCATTTCTTCCTCTTGGGCATTCTCTTTTTCTTGCTGTGGTAAGAGAAGAGCGCATAGACAGCTCCGGCACCGAAGAGAATCGCAAGCGCTATCCAGATTCCGGTTTTGTCCTCATGCATCGCTCCGACATAGACCTGCTTGATAAGCACGGCCTTTCCGCCTTCGAACGTCAGGTTGCTTGATGGGTCTATCCTTATCTCCAGCGTATGCACACCGTCGGAGAACCCGGAGGGGTTCCATTTGAGGGTGGCCGTGCTGGATTTGCCTGAAGGAATGCTGACCGAGGTCGTGTACTGGAATTTTCCGTCTGCGAAAAGGCTGACGCTTACATTATTGGCATCCACCTCTCCGCTGTTGTATATCGTTGCCGTAACGATGTACGGCTGCACGGCCTTGACCTTGTATTCGACCTTGTTCCAGTAGGTGCTGTTGCCGATATCGGCTGTCCCGTTGACAGTTATCGTAAAATCCCCTTCTTTTGCCGGGCTCTGAACGGTAACGGTGAAAGTGCTGCTCGTCTGCGATGTGTAATTTTCTGGAACTGCCTTTCCGCCCTGCGAAACGTTTACCACGCAGCCCCACTTGTCGGCGTTCGGCGCTCCTATTATGGTTACAGTGTATTTGTATGTTCCACCGGTGATGACGCTTGTCGGTCCGTTTATCTGGGTCTTTATCTTCTCCGTGGACGCAGCCTCCGTGGTAAACGGGATGTAGGAAAGAAGAAGAAGGATTACGAGGGCCAGTGCTATGGTTGAGATTTTCACATTATCACCCCTTTCTTCTTCAGTACCACATACAGGGCAGCGAGGAATACCACTATGCCTATCGCCCAGTAGACCGGAACGAGGTCGATCGGTTTCGGCTCCCACACATGGACATCACCGCCGCTTACGCTGATCCCGCTCTTTATCTCGAGGGACGGCAGAGGAGCACTCAGGTCCTTTTCAGCGGAAGTTCCTTCCATGCTCTGTACTTTCAGGGGCAGCTTGGGAGAATACGACGGGGATGAAACCACGGGAACGAGCTTCACATATATTGTCTGAGTGGAATTTGCCGGTATGGAAAGCATACCCACCGATTCATTATATTCTCCGTTCTTGCTATCGGAAACAAGGGCTTTCCATCCTTGGGAGAGAAGCGACCGACTGGAAGGCACCACGGAGAACACATCCTCCGCATTTCCCGTGTTCTTTATATCGACGGCATAGAGAGCGTTTCCGTTCACCCAGCTTGATGAGGATATTCCCTCTATTTCAACCCCTCTCACAGGCAGGACTCCGATGCTCAACCTTACGGAAGCGCTCTTTTCCGGTGACTTTGCCGAATTCACGTCTATCTTTACCGGCTCGTGATTGACCTTCGCATCTGCCGGCACATGCACCGTTACGGCTATTTCTGTCTGCTCTTCCGGAGCCAAGGACACGGCTGACGGCGAGAAATCGAAGTTCCACGGGCTGCCGGAGAAGGAGTATGTGTCGTTCGTGTTTCCCGCATTCTTCACGGTTATATGGTATTCCACATCTGTTCCCGGCATCACAGTCTCTTTCTCTCTGGAGTCCCACGAAGCCTCGGGGTTGTACACATTGACCTTAGACACTACTATATCGGTGCTTGCACTGAAGTTGAGGTTTATATCGAAATTCTTTATGTACTGCGTCCGAATTCCGTATTCGGTCCGATGGGTGCTTGCAACAACCGAGTACGAGCCCGGCGGAACCGCTATATTGAAATTACCGTCGGAATCTGTCATGAAAGTCCTCTGGATTCTCTGGTTCTGAAGGTCTATCATGGTGATATTCGTCTGTATAGGTGTATCCTTTTCGGTAACGGTCTTTCCGGAGAAGGTAACGGCAGCATCCATCGCTATGTTCATGTTTGTCTTCTCTTTGACGCCCACCTCTTTCAGCACTGCATAGGGGTTATCCCCAGATTTGGCCTTTGTATAGAGGATGTAAAGACCCAGAGGAAGATCTGCATGTATATTTCCCTCCGAATCGGTGGTGTAGTTGTACTCTTTGCCGCCTTCCGTGGCTACCAGATGCACCTCAGCTCCTGTGACAGGTATTCCAGCTATATCAAATCCCGCGTTCAGAGAGCCCTGAGGAATATATTTTGAGAGTTCGAGGGTTAGGCTCGTATCTCCCCGGATATCCACATCCCGGTCTGCTGAATAGGTGACATTCCTGTCTATGCCTCCGATATTCTCTGTCCTTGTGTAGTTCACATGAAGATGGTATGTTCCGGCCGGAAGATACATGGACAGGGTATTGCCCTGTGGTTTCATTATCTTATATGTACTACCCCCTGCAGATATGTCCACCGGTATTCCCAGAACTGTCTTTCCCCCGGAACTTATGCTGGCGGCCATATAATATGCTCTGCTGAGGTTTAAAGTGAGATTCAGAGGGGTCTTTAAGGACAGCTCCCTGAATATTCCATATGCGGTGGAATTTTCGAGATAGGTGGAATTCAGAATATAGTCTCCGGAAGGCAGGTAAAGATTGAAAGAGCCGTTTACCGTGGTATATGGTATAGAAGCGCCGTTCTTGGAGAACCAGAGGGTGGCATTCACTCCCGTGCCATTCAGCAGGGCACTTCCCTCAACTCTCTCTCTGATCTCTATGCTGAGGTCCTTTGTTACGGAAGAATCTCCTGCGGATATCAGAATGCCCTCCCTGTTGATAAGCTCATATCTCTCCGCTGCGCTTCCGTTGACATTCTGCTCCACCGAAATATCATACTCTCCGACATAGAGGGGTATGGAATAGGTCCCGTCTGCTCCGCTGGTCGCATTGAAGGTCGAATTATAGCCGGTGAATGTAACCGTTATTCCGGCCTCGGGCACACCTGCAAGATACACCGTTCCTCGGACATCCACCATACGCGGAATCATTGTTTTGTTTATATAGATGGTGTCTTTGGAACCGGAGATATCGAGAGATATCGAGAGGTCCTTGTATCCTTCCCTCTCCATTGTCATCGTGTAATTTCCGGGCATGAGTTCGAATTCATAATTTCCTCCGCTATCCGTCATGGTCTCAAAGGAATCTCCGGTGGCATCATTCTCAAATCTCAGCTCCGTGCCTCTGAGAGGCATATTCAGAGCCCCGGTTATCTGTCCTTTCAGGGAAACCGCCTTTTTGAGATCAATGTTCAGGACAGAGTTGCCGGTAACATCGATGTGCGTGGAAGATGCATACGGAAACAGGGCGAAGCTGTGGGATACATAGACATGATACTTCCCTGCCGGTACATATGCCGTGTAATTCCCTTTTACCGAAAAGAAATCCATTCTCATGCCTCTGTCATCCGTGAATGTCACCGGAAATTGGTCTTTATAAGAGACGAACTGTTTGCCGGTCTTGCTGTCATGTCCCGTATACCGGACATACCCTGATACGGAATATGCCTTTTCAAGGGTGAAGGAAGAACTCATATTCTTTTTGACATTGATATATGCGAGAAGAACATATCTCGATGTTCCATGAATGTATGCCGCACTAACGGTATACCCACCTGCAGGGAGATATACGGAATAGTCTCCTTCGCTTCCCGTGGTAACGGACCTGCTCATTCCCGGATATGAATAGTTCACAAAGTTAAGGGTAAGATATGGCACGGCTTTTCCATTCAGCGTAACATATCCTTTGGCGGTATTGGCAGGATATGCCGTGAGATTGACAACAGCCGTTCCATTCTTTCCGACCGCAGCCCTCTTAAGAGACAGAGCGTAGCCGGGCCTCTCGCTCAGGAAATCGTATATCCCCGGGACAACGCCGGCCAACCTGAAATTGCCGTGGGAATCGGTTGTGAAATCCCGTTTGATGGACATGTAGGCAGCCTGTGCCCGGATTGTCAGATTGGATACCCGATTTCCGTATTCATCTACGAGCCTTCCCTCGAATTCTCCGGTAGGTACGGCGAGATTCTGGGTTTTCTCTTTGTTCGGAGCCGCGGTTATCGTTATGTTCATATCTCTTACATATCCGTTCATGTCTATCATCGCATCGTAATCTCCGGGGACGACATTGGGTATCTCATAACGGCCCGTATCATCGGAGTATCCCGTGTAATTTATGGAAAGTGTCTTTCCGATGAGAGTTACCTTCGCTTTCTCTCCCGGTTCCAGACTGTCCTTCATATTGTTGTTGTTCATATCCAGAAATACAGTGCCGTTAACCTTTCCTGTTGATACCATGGGGTCCTTTTCTATGAGGTAGTCCCATTTTCCGTCCATATTTGCATCTATCTTATCGCGGAAGGCCTGATATTTCTCTATGTGCATGGTTGTGCGGTTTATTATCTGCTTTTCGGTCATTCTCTCCTTGTTGAGGGAGCCTCCTGTGGACAGCAGCATGGTAACGTTCCCGAAAGGAGCTATTATGGAATATTTTCCATTTTTATTTGAAATGACGCTCTCATGCGGTATCCCGTAGTCATCGTACACCGTTACTCTTACTCCCCCCACGGGTTTCCCGTCAGGCGTCAGCACCGTACCGTTGACTATTGCGCCTTCGTAGTATTCCAAGAATGTGACGCCGTTGTAGAGCGTTCCTGCGCTCATATCAACCACCCCTTTCTTCTCTCTCTCGTATTTTATGGCATCGTCTATGGAGACTGCCTGCCACGCATCGGAGTGGTTCTTATAATCACTGTAAGGGTTCCAGTATGCGGTTCTGTATACCAGCCTGAAATGGGTTAGATTCCATCCGGGCATGGGCCTCATGTTCTCGAGCTTCTCACTGAGACCGGGGAGGCCGTTTACATCCGAGCCGCCGTCTTTGGGTGTATAGCCGAAATAAGCCCGGTAGAGCATGGTTTTATAGAACATATCCTCATATTCTATCTCCGTGTGGTCTATATCCGGTCTCACATTGTCAGGCACCGCATCCACAGGGTACTTCTTTCCGTATTTTGTAACTGCGTAGAGGTTATAGTAATCATAGGGCACCCTGGAAGTCGAGCCTATTCTCTGGTCGGACAGTACTGCGGGGGCATAGAAGATTCCGGTGTTCCGTGCGGAGAATGGTACCAGCCTCGAATCTATGGCGAAGTATCCTATCCTCTTTCCGGTCATATCCTCAAGGGCATGGAGGAAATCTACGATGTGCTCAACAGAATACTTCATGAGAACCCCTCTGGCAGCGATATATCTGGCATTCAGTTCTGATATCTGCGAGTCATGTGGCCCGTATATCTCGGGATGTGCCAGAATCTGCGGGACATAGCTCTCCGGATGCCTGTATATGTCTATTATCTTCTGGGTGTCATTGTCACCGAGATACTTTTCCATGAGTGCGGTGGAGCGCTCAGTGAATTTTCCATCCTTCTGGTTGTATTCGGAGTCAAGGATTCTTTCGGCAAGCAGGGATACGGCATCGCTCTCGTTCTGTGCCATTATGAAATTCCCGGCTATCTGATGTCCGTTCAGGAAGTTGTCTGCAACCGCAGGGTGTTTCCCCTGCTGTATGCATTCGAAGCCGTAATCCCACCAGCTCAGGAAACCTGGGCGTTCTTTGGGCAATTCACTGGAATCCTGCTTCGCAAACCAATTCCATGCCGCAGGCCAGTACTGATTCGGTGTCGGAAGCCCATAGCCGAAGGCCCCGAAGTACCACAGCCCTCTGCTGGATGAATTATAAATATCAGAAGAAGGCCTCATGAAGTCAGGCATGGCGTTGTACACCTCGGAATCATATTTTTTCTTCTCATTGGAGGGAATACCCGCATCCACGGAATACCAGACATTCGGCAGGACTATCATAAATACGAGGAAAAGGACAACCACCACATGGGTCACCTTGACGCTCTTTTTGATTGCATACAGCTTGTTTCCTCTCAGGCTCCTGTATGTCTTTTTCATCTCCCCGAAATGTGACTCCTTGATGATATAGTATGTTATCCATGCGGCTGAGATCGCAAAAGAGGGCCCCGCATTGAACATGAACCTCGCCGCGGAGAGTGCCATGTATATCGATTCTCCGCTCCACAGAACGAAGAACACATAGTACGGCTCCCAGTGCTTTCTCATCTTCCATAGTATCCAACCGACACCAATCAGAGAGAGGAAAAATGTTACCGGCCCGAAAGACAGGACGAGGTTGCTGAAATAGGGCGCCTGTGCTTCTGCGATGGTCTTATATAGCTTCGAATGAGTGAAATATCCTGCGCCTCTCCCCAGAGCCTCAAGGAAACCCGGATATATAATCAGGAGGACACTGAGAAATATCCCTCCGGCTATGAAGAGAGCGGGTATCGTAAGTGTCCACGGAAGTCTTTTTGTAAAGCTGAAGAACAGCCCGAGAAACAGTACGATGAGTGTCATGACGGTCGGAGCGAGAAGCCATGATTTCAGATTTACGGTCCAATAATACGGAAATGCCACAAGAAGCGGAAGGGCAAGCACTATCGCTGCGGTGACGGTTATCGTGAGAGGGTCTTTCTTACGGAATACAGTAATAAATATCTGTATTACAAAATAAAAGAATATGATTGCATAGATATAGGAGAAACCCTTCCATGTCAGGGCCGCAACGATTATGGATGCCGCAGACATTCCGGCATAGAGAAAATTGGAGGCGTTGGCGGAGACCATCTTTCTGGTACCTTCTTTGATATCGGACCATTTCCTCCAGCTGCCCACCCATTCTTCCTCCTTTATATGCTCCAGTGCCACCATCAGGAAATAGATGGCAGTCACCATGAAGAAGAGAACAAAAGAATCGTGGTCCGCATTGGTGATGGGGCTTCTGGCCATGTGTGCGGGAAGTGTTGCGAGGAAGAATGCCGATATCAGACCTACCTTTCTGCCGAACATCTTCTTTCCTATCAGATATGTCGGAAATATCGTAAGAGCGCCCCAGAGCGCTGTGGAGAACATCAGAGAGTATGAAATCGCCAGGGCGATGTTACCTCCGACGAAAGGCGCTATCGCATAGCCTATCAGAACGACGCTCCAGTCATAATTTGGGGGCCTCGGATTTCTGCTCCCCACCGGATAGTTCAGCATGGGGTCTTTTATGAGGGAATGGTGCTCATATACAGCGGTGTCAATGGCTCTCTCGTGATAATACGAATCCGAACCTCCGGATACAAGAAACGGGGTTCCGTATTCTGTCGCCTCACCAAAGCCGAAATAGGAGCGAAGGAACAGGGCGAGCGCGAATATCAGTATCAGAGAAATTACTACCATCCATGTATCTCTGCTGATGCGCGAGTCCGATTTTTTCCTTCTCAATCTCGAAAGAAAGCTGTTTTCTGGCATATTTTCACCATATCCTCGTGTCTTCCCCCATTATAAACCCTATATATAGGTTTTCGTCGGTGCCCGGTGTCGCATAACTCGCTCAAAGTTATGGAGAACCGTACATTTTCACAAACCCTTCATATCTTATGGAATTTTCCTGTTTTACGGGTTCAAAAATCCATATTTTTCCCAGTAAGCGCCCTATTTCTGTCCCTCATATCAAGCCGTTTCGATATCCTCTTTTTTCGCTTCTTTTTCCAAAGAACTTCGTACATGCTTTTCTTATACCCTCCACCCTCTCCGGCCTCATATCGTCCGGAAGAAATTCGCTGTACCTTTTCTGGGCGAACCTCTCATCCATCAGTATTATCAGAGCCCTGTCGCTTTCCTTTCTTATCGCCCTTCCGGCTGCCTGAAGAGCGCGGTTTATCGCCGGGGATATGAACACATATTCCCAGCCCTTCCCTTTTCCGAATTTTTCATCATAATACCTCCGGAGAGCCTCCGTTTCGATGTTCGGAGGAGCAACTGCGAGGCCGGCTATCATTATCGTGGAAAGTATGTTGTCATAGTAGTCCACACCTTCCGAGAGAGAGCCGCCTTGAACACCGAGAAGGAGTGCTCCTCCTCTTCCCGATGCGCTCTTCAGTTCCTTGACTATACCTTCTCTCTCCCTTTTTCCCATATTCCTTCTTTCGATTATCATCTCCTTCGGATGCTCCATCAGCTCCATTCTCTCCATTATCTTCTCCATTATCCCATAAGATGGAAAAAATACGGCTATGTTCCCCGGGCATATCCTCGCAGCATCCACTATGTGGTTGGCATATGCCTGATACATCCTTCGGTTCCTTCTGGAATACAGGGTTGTGAGGAAATCCGTGAGAACGACCTTTCGATTCCCGGCAGGGTACGGAGATTCATACTCCTCCACCGCGGCATCGGGAATTCCGAGTATGTCCGCATACATCTGTCCAGGGTATAATGTCCCGCTCATCAGAACGGATGAATGCACACCTTCAAAGATGGGGGAGGAAAGCACCGAAGGGTCAAGGAGAGCGCATTTCAACCACCCTTCTCTCCCACTTGCCATGTATATCACCGAGCGGCTCTCTGACATCCACACGTCAATGAACTGTGCCAGATATATCGGAGAGGGCTCTCCGCCGTTTATAGCCTCCTTCGTCCCGATATCGTAGAGCTTTTTTCTGAATTCTTCAAGACTCAGCGGCTCGAGAGAGCCTTTCAAAGCGGATTCCAGTGCATCAAGGAAGAAATCCTGTCCGACCTCCGTCTCTATGTTTCCAATCTCCCGAAGCCTCTCTTCAAGTCCGGTTCTCAGTCTCTTTACCACTCCGGATAGAAGCCCGTCGTTGGAAAGGGAGCGCCTGACTTCATCCAGAGTGTCGAGGTTCATGAAACTGTGCAGGTCCGCGCGCAGGCGGTCGGGAAGGTTGTGTGCTTCATCCACTATTATATTTATATCGGAGAGAGGCCTCTGTATCCTTGAAAAAAGCTTTTCGCTGATGTCTGTGAAGATGAGGGCGTAGTCGCATACGACTACATTTGCGTTTGATATGGCCTCCAATGCCGCTCTGTGTGGGCATACACCCTTTTTCCTCGCAAGGTCCACCAGCTCTTCCACATGCATGGGCTTTTCCAGAATCTTCTCCACCAGCTTCGGCTCGCTCCTGTAAAATTCGCATTTTCCCTTTTTCACCATTTCCTCGCAGAGCTTGGAAAAGATCTGATAGGGCATTCTGGATTCCTCTTTCGGGCACATTTCCTGCTTGGAGATTATATCGACAAGCTTTATTCTGGGGTCATTCATCCGCTTTATCGTTTCGACAGCTATTCTGTGCTGTGACCTTTTGGAGGTGAGGAAGAAGGTTATTCTGTTATTCTCTATGGAATCTTCCAATGCCGCAGTGAGGGCCGCAGCGGTCTTTCCTATACCAGTTGGCGCATGGGCTATCAGGTGGCCTCCGTCTTTGACAGTCTCTCTGCAGTCATTCAGAAACTGCCTCTGGCCTTCCCGTATCTCCGAAAAAGGAAAGAGCCCGTCCCGGTCGTTTATCTGCGGGGGTGCCTCTTCTCTTTCCCCTTCAATGTATCCGCACCGGGGGCATTTCAATCTGCCTCCGACCATTATCATGAGCGTTCCGCACTTCGGACAGAAGAATGGCATTGTCAGTCCAATTGTGACCTCTCTATAAGTTTTGGGGACGTGTTATATGTCGTATAAAAGATTCTCCTAGTTTGAACAAATCCGATACTGAAAAAAGCAGTTTGATTTTGGTAAAAACCAGCGGAGACGTAACTCCGCTGACACGGACTCCTTCCTGAACTCAGGAGTCCTGTCTCGCAAAATACA
>CAZQEG010000022.1:0-10749 GCA_964591575.1 uncultured Thermoplasmata archaeon | reverse complement strand
CGCAGACCTAAGTTTCTTTACTTATAAGGAAGAACGGCAGTGTTAGCTCAAGAATTCCGGGTCAGAGACATTGAGTTCGGAAGCATCCCGCTTTCTCTCATGAGATATTTTCGGCAATCAATCCGACCGCTCGTCTCCTTCCGCAAGATATTTTATTCTCCCGACTCCGTCTATTTCATCTATATACTTTGCAACCTCTTCCGGAACGAGATGCCTCCATTTCTCACCTTCTATCATCCTTCTCCTTATTTCTTTTCCGGAATACTCCTTTCTCGAGAAAAGATCGGTTTCCATTACCTTCTTCAGCGGAGAGAAAAGCTCCACGGTAAGGGGATTGTTCGAGAGAACCACATCGAACGGGGGGCACATCGATATTATGTGAGATGGCCAGACTGCATTGTAATCCACATCGGACACAGGTATTATGCTAGCTCTCATCCCCTCCTTTTCCAGCGCTCTCTCTATCATCTCATATCTCTCGCCGCCGGTGAAGGGATTTTCCACGGTGTGGGATTTCTGAGCGCTCCCTATCACTATGACCAGCCTGTATCTTTTGACAGCCCTTCTTATGAGCTCCATATGTCCGAGATGAAGCGGCTGAAAACGTCCTATGAGGAGCGCTCTCTGCATTTCATCACATCGGCACTACCAGGCCCAATTTCTCGGTTATCTCCTTGTACCGGTTCCTTATTGTGACCTCGGTGACCCCTGCGACCTCGGCAACCTCTCTTTGAGTGCGCCTGTTGTTCGTCAGTATGGAAGCGATGTATATCGCTGCTGCCGCAACACCTGTCGGGCCTCTTCCGGAGGTGAGCTCCTTTTCGGCGGCCATCCTGAGAAGTTCCTCGGCCTTGACCTGAACATCTCCCGGAAGTTCCAGTTCACTGCAAAACCTTGCGATATAGTCGTCCGGTTTGGTCGGCATGAGCTTCAGCTGAAGTTCCCTCGCCATGAATCTGTATGTCCTGCCGATCTCCTTTCTTCCGACATTAGCCACATTGGCTATCTCATCCAGTGTTCTGGGAACGCCCACCATCCTGCATGCACCGTAAAGAGATGCCGCTACGACACCCTGTATGCTTCTTCCCCTTATGAGGTTCTTTTCCACGGCCTTTCTGTATATCACTGCGGCTGTTTCCCTCACATTCCTCGGAAGACCGAGAGCGGAGGCCATTCTGTCGAGTTCCGTAAGAGCATACGCAAGGTTCCTCTCCGTAGCATTGCTCACCCTTATCCTTCTCTGCCACTTTCTCAGCCTGTAAAGTGCCGCACGATTTTTGGTCGGTATGTTCTTTCCGTAGGAATCCTTGTTCTTCCACCCTATTTCGGTGCTGAGACCCTTATCATGTATTGTCATGGTCATAGGAGCGCCTGTCCTTGCCCTCCTTTCCCCCTGTTCCATATCGAAGGCCCTCCATTCCGGCCCCTGGTCTATGAAGTTATCCTCTATGACGGCTCCGCAGTCCTCACATATGAGCTCTCCTCTCTGATAATCTCTTATTATGTGGGTGCTTCCGCATTCCGGGCATCTTATTACTTCGTCCTTTATGATGAGATCCTCTTTCTTTTTTGTCATTTTTATCCCCCATTATATAGACTTTCTGTTTCAGGAGCTCCATTATGTCCACATCGGCGGCAGCTTTCACCGTCATGTATGGGGATTTCACAGGTCCGAATACCCGCATTACCCTTCCGAGCGCTCTGCCGTTCGCATCCGAGATACTGGTTCCGACTCTCAGAACCCTTCTGGACCTTATTACGATATATCCTGACCTTGTGGATGTTTCCACATACCCGACTTCCTGCAATGGAGTCCTCCTGCGATATTTTTAAATATGTTATTCCACGTACCGCCCTACTATTATATAAAGATTTCGCACAAATTATAATTAGAATTAAAAATATATTTATTTTTGAATCTATTAGAATTCTTCCGGATGCAGCCTTTCCTTCTCGACTTCATCACCCGTGTGCGGACTTTTCGGCCTTTTCGGGACTCCTACCGCTATCATGTTCAGAACCCTGTACCTTTCCGGTATATCCAGAGCCTTTTTAACAGTTTTTTCCGCATCGATATCCTCCGATATCTCCCTGACCTGAACCCAGCATGCCCCGAGCCCCATATCCGCCGCTTCAACTGCTCGATGCGGCCGCAATGGGCGTGGTCGCTGTGGAGCGTGAGGGAATAAGCGTGAGCTATCGTTCTCATTTCATACTAATCGGCACAATGAATCCGGAGGAAGGGGAACTCAGGCCGCAGCTGCTGGACAGACTGGCCCTTCAGGTCGAGGTGAAAACAATAAAGGATGTGAGGCAGAGGGTTGAGATAACAAAGAGGATGAACCTGTTTGCGGAGAATCCCATGGCCATAAAGGCCCAGTTCAGAGAGGAAGGAATGAAAGAGCGCGTAGAGGCTGCGAGAAAAAGGCTTCCCCATGTTACCACACCGAAAAACATACTCTATATGATAACACGGCTGGGTGTCGATTTCAATCTTGACGGACACCGAGGAGATATAATAATGGAAAGGACCGCCCAGACGAACGCTGCCTTCGAGGGAAGGAAAGAGGTATCCAAAGAGGATGTGATACTCGCAGCCGACATGGCACTGCCGCATAGGATGAGGAGGCAGCCATTCGAAGAGGAAGAATTCAGCCACGAATCCCTTAGAAAACTCGTGGATACTTACGAATGATTATCTTATTCTCTCTCTGTTGAGGATGTTCACCTTTCGGTCCTCGAACACAATCAGAAATTGTTTATTCTCATTTATATGGGTATACCTCATCTTCTTTATGAAAAAGAGAGTGCGAGGCGATGTCATATCTCCGAGGGTCTTTATCTCTATCACTCCGTCGGCATGATGGGAAAGAACGAGGAAAAGATCGTCGCCCAGGCCCTCGAGGAAGGACAGCAGGATATTGATATCGTATCTTGATAAATCTCTGTGGATTTTTTTCCAGAATCTCATGGCCTGAATGTTGTCGAGCCATTTGAGTATCTCACCCGGACTTTCTACCACAAGTCGAATATTGTCCAGAGAATTCAGACTGCCCAGGCCGGCAGAGAGCGCCATATCCACCGTATCCGGAGAATCTATCCCCTTTATTCTGACAATACCCCCCTCTATCTGGGGAATTTCCTCCTCGTCCGCGCTCTCTTCCCCTGTATCAACATCCACAAGAGAGTACATGTCCACAAATACGAGCATACCTGATTCAAGATATCTCTGCAGCTCCATGCCCTGAACTCTCATGCTCTTTATGACCGATTCCGGCGAACGGGTAACATTGCAGTACACAACAGGAGAACCCTCTTGAAGGGCTTTATAGGCATATTGCTGGAGAATCCCGTCGATATAATCGTTCGGGTCCGAATGCATGACTATTATCGAGTTTTTCGGATATCCTCCTTTGAGGATTTTATCAAGAGTGGGTAGCCCTGTGGATATTCTTTCCACATCGAAGTTCAGCCTGCTTTGTTCCATATAAACCTCCACGAACATACTTCGGTATCCACCCTAAAAAACAATACTGCGATATTATCATGGGAGATAACCTGAGAAATACTTTAATTACCGTTGGAAGCGAAAAAGAGTTCGGCGATATGGTGAAACTCAGCACAAGGAGAAAGATGGCTTTGATGTTCGCTTTGGTGATACTTGTGGAAGGAACTCTGGGAGCCCTCACGATAAATGCGGTTGCGGATATCGGAAAAGCGGGCATGCAGATGGAATCCATAAGAAACGATACTCTGGAGCCTCTCAATGCTCTTAAGAACAGCATGCTTTCCTCCACCGCCTATCTGACGGCATATATCAATACGAACAACACTGCGTACCTATCCGCTTTCAGAGAGCGCATGAGGGACGCATATGGGGATGGAGACATGCTCAAAGACACCCTGAATTCCAATGATTATCACGCTCTGCTTCAGAGAATGGATGAATACAACTCGACGGCAGAGAGCGCAATAGAGGCCAGGGAGAATGGAGGGGAAGCGAATATCTCAAGCATAATTGATTCGAACTCCCGAGTGATTTCGAAACTCGATCAAATAAGAGGCAGCTATCTGGCTTCCCTCGACAGGGCGGAGGATGAGATAAAAAGCAGCGGATTTTTTATTTTATATTTATCTATAATTATATTTATTACAATTCCTCTTATATCTGTGCTCAAGGACATATATGTGGACAGGAATTTCATAAAACCGATTGAGAAGCTTGAAAAGCACATAAAAAACACAATAAAGAATCCGAATGCGCCTCCCCCGGATATAAAAGGTGCCGTGGAGATAAGAAGATTAAAGGACACAATAGAGGATATGAGGCGCGAGATTCATACCAGAAATATGGCGATGGAACAGGTGGGTGAAAAGCTGCATCTCATGGCGGACAAGGTATCCGCAAGCTCGGAGGAATCAAGTGCCGGTGTCGAAAGCGTGAGCTCGAAGGTCGGTGAAATATCGGACCGGATGCAGGGGATGGACTCACAGTTCAAAATGGCGGCCTCTTCCTCGGAAAGTTCTCTGAAAAAGCTGGAGGAATCACTGGCATCCATGGAGGAGATGTTCAAAGCTATGGAAGAGAATGAACAGATTCTCAAAGAAAATATAGACAAAGGTTCGCGGATGTCGGAGAATTTCGAGAATATAAGAAAAAACGGCCTACTTTATGAAGATATATATAAAAATATAAAAGATCAGTCGGAAAGAACCATGAAGTACAGCGAGACCATCAGTGAGATAAGCAGTCAGACAAAGCTTCTGGCACTCAATGCGGCGATAGAAGCGGCCAGAGCCGGTGAAAGCGGAAAGGGATTTGCTGTGGTGGCATCGGAGATAAAGAGGCTTTCGGACGAAACGGAAAGTACTACGCGGGAGATAAAGGAATCAGGCAAGAAGATGATGGCCTCGATAGAGAGAGGAATGGAGAAGATAAAGGAGATGATAACTAAGGACATAAACGCTCTGGATGAGACAGGTAAGATTATTGAGAGAACACAGAAAGTATATGACCAGATGGAATGGATAAGAAGCAAGGAGAAAGAGACCATGGAAGAGCTGGCCGACAGCAGCGAAGAAACCGAGAAGTCCATGAGTTTCATGCCGGTGTTCTCATCCGAACTGGACAGAATTTCAAAGAGCATTTCCGAGATATATTCGATAATACAGGAGGAGGGTGCAAACATACAGGAGATATCCGCTCTATCCCAGGAACTGTCCACGCTTTCATCCGAGCTTGCGGAGGGCGCCTCGGTATCCGAAGAAAACAGCCGGCCGGCCCGCGTGCCAGCCAGTAAAAGAGCGCCGCTTCGGATGCCAACCGGCTCGCCCATGGTCATAAGGAGCAAGGAGGTGTGAAATGGGGAATGAATCCCTTCTGTTCGGAGTGGGCGGAAAGCTTCTTTCGCTCCCTCTCAGAGACATAGAAGAGATAGTGCCTTACAGGAAGCCCGTGGAGGTTCCAAGTAAATCAGGAGTCAAAGGAGGGTTCTTTACTCACAGAGGCAGGGCCATACCTGTCTTCGAGATTTATCCGTTGATTTCGGATGGCACCGTCGGAATCGGCGGAGACCGGAAGATAATCATTATGAAATACAAGGACAGAGAGATAGGTATTGCGGTGGACGAGGTTCTCGATATCATGGAAGAGAATCCCGAGGTGGAAGCACCGGCGGATGAGAACCTGTTCGATGCGGTTGGGAATTTCGGTGAAAAAACAGTGCTCTTTCTTAATGAAGAGCGGCTGATGGAGAAAATAAGCGGAGGGGTCGCATGAAGGTCATGGTAGTGGACGACTCGGAATTCATGAGAAGGGTTCTGAGCGAGATAATAGAGCACATGGGAATGGAGGTCGTGGAAGCAAAGGACGGCGCATCAGCGCTCGACATGTATGAAAAAGAGAAACCGGACATTGTCACGCTGGATATAGTGATGCCGGGGATGAACGGGCTGGAGACCCTGAAAAAGCTCAGGGAGAAGTACCCGAAATCGAGGGTGATAATGGTGAGCGCTCTCTCTGAAAAGAGCATGGTGAAGGAGGCGATAGACGCCGGCGCTGTGGATTTCATAGTCAAGCCATTCAAAAAGGAGGATGTGAAAGAGGCACTGACCGATGCGGTGAAGGGATTGGCATGAAGGAAGAGATGAAAGACTATATGGACTCCTTCGTATCGGAGATCGAGGCGCTCCTCGACACCGTGAATTCCTCAGTAAAAGGTTTCGAAACGGAGAATCGGGATAAAATCGATGAATTCCTCAGGGCAATGCATACCATTAAGGGCATGGGAGCAATGATGGGATTTCAGGAGCTTACGGACCTTGCACATGCGATAGAGGAGATGGCAAAGGGATGGGGGCCGGACAAGAAGGAGCTTACCGCAGGAATAATGGAGGGAATAGGACTCCTCGAACGGGCTTCGAATATGGCCGTGAACGAGGGAGACACCGGCGGGATGTCCGATGAGGTTCGTGCGTTTATCCGCAGATTTTCCGGAACAAAGCCCGGAATGACCCTCCATACACTCACGCTGAAGATGAGAAAGGACGAACCTATGAAGGCGATAAGAGCGCAGATTATAAGGAGGAATCTCTCGGAACTGGGGGAACTCGTGTCTTTCTCTCCGGAGCCCGACAGCATTTCCGATGATTTCGGCGGAGAGATATCGGTGAAGCTCAGAACTGAGCTGAGCTTTGAGGAACTGAAAAGAAGAATCTCAAAGATAAGGGGTGTGGATTCCGTAAAAAAATCGGAGAAGAGAACGGAGAGCAGGGCACTTTCCGGAAAGGGCAGGCACTCCACGATAAGGATGCCTATCGATAAGATAGAAGAACTGCAGGCCGATGTCGAAGCCATCATACTTGTGGTCAGCAGGATGAAGGAAAAAGACAGCAATCAGGATGTTCAGGAGCTCTCAACAGCCGTTCAGAGGCTGGCTGACAGGATACTTCGGCTCAGAACCATACCCGTAAGTTCCCTGAAGTCAAGATTCTCGAGAGTTGTTGAGGAGACAGCACTGAAGGAAGGAAAAGATGTCCTGTTCGAGATGAATGGCTCCGATGTGGAGATAGACCGGGAAATAATCTATACGATAAGCGAGGGGGTGATGCACATCCTGAAGAACTGCGTCAGTCACGGGATAGAGGGGAAAGAGGAAAGATTGAGCGCCGGAAAGCCTGCAAAGGGAAAGGTCTCCCTGAATTTCAAAAGAGAAGGCTCTGTGATAACCATAGAAATCTCGGACGACGGGAGGGGCATTGACCGCGATACAATACTGAGAACCGCCGTGGAAAAGGGATTCATATCCGAAGGAGATGGCGCAAATCCCTATGATGTCATATTTATCAGGGGATTTTCAACATCTGACAGCGTCACGGAGGTGTCGGGAAGGGGTGTCGGGCTGGACATGGTCAAGGACATGGTTGACAGCTACGGAGGTGAAATCGAGGTGAAGAGCGAGAAAGGAAGCGGGACGACATTCCTCATGAGAATTCCGTTTTCCACGGGAATAATACCGGCGCTTCTGGTGAAAATCGGTGAAAAGAACTTTGCCATACCCACAGAGACAATAACAAGGATAACCGAGGTCGACGGGAATGTTTTTGACATAGATTCCAAGATGTTCATCAGAGACGGGAATGCCGTCAATATGCTGGTTCCTATCGAAGGAAAGGGCGTAGGTGCGGATGCTGTCATTATGAAAGGAAAGGGCGGGAACTTCGCAATCGGCGTTGACACCATTCTGGGAATCGAAAAGGTGGTCCTGAAAAGGATAAACTGGGTCGGAAAAGAGCTTCCTTTCAGATATCTGACGATACTTCCGGACGGGGATATCGCATTCATACTCGAACCTTCGAGCATCGGAAAGCTGGTGAGGGAAACGGAGGGGATATCATGAAGCTCCCCGCAAAGGAACTTGCGAAAGAAAGCTCGGAGATAATAAAGAAGCTCACGGGAAAGGAATGCTCTGCCACGGTAAAGAACAACGGAGAGGTGTCCATATCCGATTATCTCCGCACGATTGACCCGGAAGAGAAGTGCCTCGGCGTTTTTTCGAGGTTTGAAGGCGAACTTCCCGGCTTTTTTCTAATGATAGTGCCGGAGGAGGAATACAGGTATTTCAGCAGGGACATCATGAGAAACTATATGAAAAACGATGACAGCCTGTCGATTCAGATAATGGAAGAACTTGGGAACATAATTTCATCGCACATCCTATCCATCCTTTCGGACCGCTACAAAAAGAGGGGAATACACACGCCGCCGGTGAGCGCTCTCGATATGGCGGGTTCCTTCATACAAAGCATAGCACTTTACGGCTCGCAGGGCGATGAAAGAATCATGATAACCGAGATAGAGCTCAGAAGCGGGGAAAAGAGACTCCCACTGGATATACTTTTCATACCTTCGGAATACTGGAGGTGAACCCATAGAGAGCGAACCCGTGATATACCGGCTGTATGCGGGGGATGCCGAGGTATTTTACGAGGACGGAATATTTGAGATAAACGGCCTCGGCTCATGCATAGCTCTCGCGATATTTTCGGTTTCCAGACCAAGAGTCGGAGGAATGGCACATATTCTCCTTCCGGAAGGCAGGCGCAGAAGAGGAAAGCCCGCGCTCACCGCCGAATCAGGGGTGAATTTCCTTGTGAACGGCATAAGAGAAAGCGGTTTTAACGGAAAACTCGCAGCGAAGATGGCCGGCGGCTCGGATATGTTCCCCGGCAACTTTTCCGGTGAGATGAAGATAGGGCTGAGGAATGTGCATGCGGTTGAGAAGGCTCTCCGCAGTAGGAGAATACCGCTGCTTGCAAGGGATGTGGGGGGAAATCACGGCAGGACCGTCAGATTCTATCTGAGAGACGGGAAGATGGTGGTCAAAAGCATCAGGGGCGGTGTGATAGAACTCTGAACAACACTATTATATCCGATGCGATACAGCCTCGTGTTCCAGATAAAGAACAGAGACGGACTTGCGAGGACCGGAATTCTAGAGCTGCCTCACGGCAAGGTGCACACTCCCACCCTCATGCCCGTCATTAACCCGAATATACGGCTGATAAGCCCTGATGAGATGGAAAAGATAGGTGCAGAGATGCTTATAACGAACTCATACATAGTCATGAACTCCGAAGGGCTCAAAAAAAATGCCCTTGATGAGGGAATACACTCGGTACTCGGGACGGATTTGCCTGTGATGACAGATTCCGGGGCTTTTCAGGGGCACATATACGGGAAGGTAAGAACCGAGAACATCGAGGTCGTATCCTTTCAGAAGGATATCGGAGTGGATATGGCCACAATACTTGACGTATTTTCCGAACCGCATTTTACGGAGGAAGAGGCAGAACACTCTGTGTATGAAACCTTCGCCAGAGGGAAGGATGCCGTGGAGAGATTTCCGGGGTTGAACCTTGCCGGCCCGGTACAGGGCGGAGTCTATGACAATCTGAGGGAAAAGAGCGCAAAGCTCATGTCATCGCTGGATTTCGCCATACATCCGATAGGGGGTGTTGTTCCGCTGATGGAGTCTTACAGGTTCTCCGACCTTGTGAGGGTCATAATCTCCTCGAAAAAGGGACTTGCACCATCGAGGCCGGTGCATCTCTTCGGGGCCGGACATCCGATGATTTTTCCGCTGGCCGCACTTCTCGGCTGCGACCTCTTCGACTCTTCTTCCTATGCAAAATATGCATACGACGGAAGGATGATGTTCCCATGGGGTACCGAAAAACTGGATGAAATGGAAGAATTTCCGTGCAGCTGCCCAATATGCTCGAAATACACGCCCGACGAGCTCAGGGAGATGCCTGAGAGAGAAAGGCACGAACTCATAGCTCTCCACAACCTGTATGTCTCGTTCACCGAGTTGAGAAAGGTCAGAGAGGCGATAAGGAGGGGGAGACTCTGGGAGATGGCAGAGGAGAGGGCTAGGGTCAGGCCGGAACTCCTCGATGCGCTGCGGACGATTGAGGATTATTCCGATTACATCGAAAAATTCGAGCCGAGGACCAGAAGAAGCACGTTTCTTTACACCGGCGTGGAAAGCCTGAAAAGGCCGGGAATAAGTAGGGCCTCGAGAGATGCCGCCCGCATAGCCGCAGATTCTCCCAGACGATTCCTGCCTGAGGCGGAGCATCCCTATTCCAGAACATACTCGGAACTTCTCCGTGGAAAGGAGCATGTGGGTATTTCTTCGCCTTTCGGCCCGGTGCCGATAGAACTGGATTCCACATATCCTTTCGGTCAGTCGATATTCCCCCGGCGGCTCGACAGAATAGTTGAAGAGCGAATGAGGTCGGCGATTGGCGGCGAAGGCGGCGAAGTGGAAAACAGGGACATCGAGATAGTGCGGACCATAGCACGGTTTCAGTTCGGGGACGAAGCTGCGCTCCTTCTGCTGAAAGGGGAGATAAGCGTCATAAAATCGAAGAAGACCGGCAAGATAAGAAATGTTATGGTGGATGGAGAGCATGTTCTTTCGCTCAGAGCTGAGGACGGGCTTTACACTCTCAAACTCGGAGGTGCGAATAGGCTGAGAATGACAGAGTATCCGCGATTTCGTGCCGTCATCTCGGAAGGAGACGAGTTCATAAGGGAAGGAAAGAATGTCTTCGCAAAGTTCGTGGCGGATATGGACGGCCTTCTCAGACCTGCGGACGAGTGCATAATAGTAAACAAGAAGGACGAACTGCTCGGTGTCGGTCGTGTTATATTGAACAGGGAAGAGGCCTTGTCATTCGAAA
>CAZQEG010000021.1:0-11151 GCA_964591575.1 uncultured Thermoplasmata archaeon | reverse complement strand
CATGTCATATCACCATAGTGAACTATAGTTCAATATAGTATTTATGGGTTTCGCTTCTATAGCTGAAATTCTCACCAGTACCCCTTTTCCTCCTTCCCTCCTACCTGTTCCTTTATCTTCTCCGCAATCGCTTTTCCGATTCCTTCCACCCTTATGAGCTGTTCCATCGTGGCATCTCTCAAATCGGAAATGCTGCGGAAACCTGCATTGTGGAGCGCTCTTCCCCTTGTTCTCCCGATTCCTCTTATCCGCATGAGGTTCAGGACATCCTGCTTCACTCCGTGATGGATGCGCTGTATCAGTATGTCAAGAGCGTGGGTGTCCTCGGGTCTGAAAAGCCTTGAGAGTTCTCTTGCGGAGGTGAGGAGCCATTCGGAGAGTTCCGTCCTCGATGCGAGGTCCCCGGGCCATATGCCGTATTTCTCGGTTATCTTCTTCTCGGGAACCTCATCCATCCATTCCTTCAGAACAAGAGCGACCTTGAATGCGGAAAGATAGGCATATTCCGGGACTTCACCGGGATTGATTGGCGTTGAGATATCGTCCATGAGTGCATATATGCGGTCGATTTCCGATGTCTTCGGCCTGAGAGGATACATATCGGGCGTCAGAGCTATCGTATGGAGATATCCGAAATCATCTATTTCTTCGGAGAATTCAAGCGCTCTCCTGATAATCACCGCGCTCATGGGGTCAATATATGTTTCCGAGGTCCTTATACCGAAATCCGTGGGCTTCAGTTCGCCTCTGCTGATTTCTATGAGGTCGCTGTCGAACAGGAAGCGCAGCACCTTTTCCAGTGTTCTTCTGATGTCATCAACCGGATGCTGGGCAGCGAAGAAGGTCTTTTCATAGAACGAATAGAGCTCCTCTTCCGAGGATATTCCGAATGTTGATATGAGCGCGAGAGTGTGCGTTCTGAGCGGATTCTCCGCACCGAGCCGGGACATCACGGGTTCCGATTCCGATAGAAGATATCCTTCAATCAGCGGTTCCACATCCTCCGGCTTCTTGGCTATGATTACGCCGTCGCCTTCCCTGTCGTATCCCGGCCTCCCGGCCCTTCCGAGCATCTGCTGGACCTCCATAACAGGAATGTCCGTCCATCCGTAACCCGAAACATCGTATCTCTTCGTATCGCGAACGATAACCGTTTTTGCAGGAAGATTTATGCCGGCTGCGAGTGTGGGTGTTGCGGCTATCAGTGATATCTTTCGGTCTCTGAACAGGGTCTCCACCGCTTTTCTCTGTGAAGATGTCAGGCCCGCATGATGGAACGCCGCACCTTTCTTAAGGCAGTTTTTCAGCCTTAAAGCGGTTCTGTCGTCACCGAGTTCGATACCTGAGATATCGGTTTCGCCTTTTATCTTCATAACGGTCGATGCGAGCTTTTCGGCCTGAGATTCCGTATATCTGCGGGTCGATACGAAAACGATGACCTGCCCGCCGTCCCTGAGCGTGCGCTCCACGATACCTTCCAGACCCGCCCTGTCCATTTCTTCCTGCCTGCCGTCCGGATAATACACCCTCCTGCCGTAATGAACGCCCTTCTTAAGGTTCACAGGCCTCCATTCGCTTTTAAAATGCTCCGCTCCGAGCCATCTTGCTATCTCGATCGAATTGCTTATCGTTGCGGAGAGCGCTATTATCTGGGCATTCGGATTCAGATTCCTGAGCTTTGAAAGAGTTATCTCGAGGGTCGGACCTCTTTTTTCATCGTTCATCAGGTGGATTTCATCTCCCACTATAGTACCTATATCGGACATCCAACCTGTTCTGTGCCTTATAAGAGAATCTATCTTTTCGGATGTCGCCACAATTATATCGTTCCTGCCGAGCCTCTCGTCTCTTCTGTCATAGTCTCCGGTGGATATTCCCACTTTTATTCCCAGTCTGGAAAAGGCCCTTAGGTCTTCGAACTTCTCGGATGCGAGCGCACGGAGTGGTACCATGTAGAGCGCTTTCTTTCCGGTCAGTGCGGCATTTATCGATGCTGTATAGGCTATCAGAGATTTTCCGCTGGCTGTG
This sequence comes from uncultured Thermoplasmata archaeon, assembly GCA_964591575.1. Taxonomy (GTDB): domain Archaea; phylum Thermoplasmatota; class Thermoplasmata; order WALJ01; family WALJ01; genus CAZQEG01. The sequence goes on along the minus strand of CAZQEG010000021.1, from coordinate 9,123 downwards.
GGATATGCGACCACCACATTCTCTCCGCGGAGGGCAGCCTTCAAGGGTTCGACCTGAATGTCGTAAAGATTCTCAATCCCTTTTTTCGCAAATATCTCTGCGATATCTCCGTCAATCATATCCGAAAGTCTCACGGCGCAAGATGCCTCCGAAATAAATCTATTCTTCGTAGAGAACCTTCCTTACCTCTTCCATGACCTTCTTCTTGTCCTTGTAATAGGCCGAGACTATCTTTGCTACCTCTTTGTAGTTGCTCACGCCGGTCTTTTTCATGTATTCCAGTATCTCTCTTCTTCTTTTGACCTCTCTTTCCATCTCTCTCATAGACCAGTTCTTGGCCATCGCCACCTTCTCATATACATAGCTGTGTCCGCTGTAGTTGAAAGTATCATCCGCAGGATTCCACGTATATGCGTTATTGGTTATCAGTTCGTCCGTCTGAGGGTCCGTGCTCACAATCTCTATGAGTCCTTTGACTCTTCTTGTCATGTTCTTTCCCACCTTTACCTGCCCCTGAAGAAGAACGAGGTCCAGAGCGGCTATGAGTGCTCTCGGCAGGTTAATCGGGTCATTTTCAAGTCTGTGGACCATTGCCTGAACATCCTCTGCGTGGAAGGTCGTGTAAGCGCTCTTGCCTGTGGCCATCGCCTGAAAGACCACATAAGCTTCCGGTCCTCTCACCTCTCCGACCATGAGATACTGAGGCCTCTGTCGGAGTGCCGCAGCCAGCAGATCGAACATGTCTATCTCACCGGCAGCCTTTCCGGTGGCAAGGTTTTTTGCACCGAAACCGCTTCTTGTAAGGCTCGGCACCCAGTTCTCGTGAGGGAGATTGAGCTCTCTGGTATCCTCGATGCTCACTATCTTCATCTGAGGAGGGATGAAAAGCAGTATTGCGTTGAGTGTGGTTGTCTTTCCCGAGGCAGTACCTCCGCATATCATCATAGACTGCCCGTTCTCTATCGCTATCCACAGGTATGCCATCATCTCGGCGCTCATTGTCTTGAATTTTATAAGGTCGACAGGTGTGAACGGGTTCTCTTTGAACCTCCTTATCGTGAAGGAAGAACCCCTTTTTGTAACATGGGTCCCCAGTGTCTCGTTCAGTCTTGAGCCGTCCGGCATCGTTGCGTCAAGCATTGGGGATGCGACCGATATATGCTTTCCAGACCTCTGAGCAAGCCACACCACGAAGTTGTCCAGCTCCTCCGCGGTTTCAAACTTTATGTTGGATTTTATGGAACCGAATTTTCGGTGATATATGTAGAGAGGGATGTTCACCCCGTCGCATGATATATCTTCCACATTCTTCTCTATCATCGGTACCTGTATTGCCCCGAATCCTATGAAATCCCGCTTTATGTAGTAGAATATCCTCTCTTTCGATACCGGGCCGAGTTCCACGCCTGATTCCTCTATCGCCCTGTTCGTCATATCCTTGAGTATCTTTTCCTTCTCTTTCGCATCGTCGGTCTCAATCATATCGAATCGGTCTACAAGTGTTTTCCTCACTGCAGTGAGAACCTCCTCTTCGTCGTCGCTGAGCTGAGGCTCTATGACCTCATAGAGATATTCATTGGATATGGTATCGTATTTGATTCTGACATACGAATACGGCTCCTCAACAGGATCTATCGTTATCTCATTAACATGTTTGTCCACAATCTTCGGTATCAGAGTTATCTCCTTTTCAAGGGATTTCTCATTCTTTACTGCATCTTCCGGGAGCATTATCTTGATGGGTGTGTTCCCTATTGCGAAAGAGACCACCCTGTCCCTGAATCCCGGACTTGCCTTCTTTTCTTTCGCTTCTGTCATTTATGAACCCCCCATGAGTCCGAGGCCTCCGAAAAGGACCCTTAGAGAGATGAAACCTATGAAAAGCATGATAAAGCTGTGCTTCAGGCCTTCGGATATCTTTCCTTTGTGGAGAACGCCCGCCACTATACCATCTCCCAGAGCATGTATCATTATCGACAGCGTGAATATGAATTTTATCTGGGGAATATACTGCACCGCAATAAGGTTCACAGAACCGGCGCCGGCGCCGCTGCTTATGGAACTCTCGGCAAGGGCAGTTCCCGCCTTTTCCATCGAGGGAAGGAAGGTGGTGTCGAGGATTATGATCGTGGCTATAAAGACCATGAAGGCTACGTAGATAACCGCAAGATATGTGACCATCTCGATGCTCAGTTCATCCTGTGCGTGATGCACCTCTTTCACGCTGTGCGATACCAGAGAGAGGACATCAGCCACATTACCGCCGGCATCCGAGGATTTTATCACTATTGCTGTCACCCTTCCGACCAGAGGTGTGTTTATTCTCTCTGCAAACAGTCTCAGGGCCTGCCCTGCCGGAACGCCCCACTGTATCTGAGCGGCCATTTTCTTTATTTCGGGGGTCAGTTTGCCGTATCTCCCGGATGCTGCGACCACTATGGCATCGGCAAGCGTCATGCCGAATCTTCCGGCCTCTGCCACATCCCTCAGAAAATCAGGCAGCCTTCTTTCAATCTCCTTGACCGTCTTATCTATTTTCGATTGATAGAAACCATAGGGTCCTATTAATGCCATGATGGAGAATATGAAGTAGTCGAATCCGTCCATAGGAAGATTTACGGAGCCAATATCATCCAAAATTCCCATGAATATCAGAACCACCGCAATGCCCGCCGATATTCCGAGTACGGTCTTGACCCTTGCCTTTGCCCGGGTAAGATCGAATTCCTTTGCCATCTCAATCCTCCTTGGTCATGGACCACGTTATGAATATAAACATTCCCTGGGACGCCGGTACCATCAGCCCATCGATAGCATAGAGCATGGGTATGGAGGATGCGCCCTGTCCGTTGGTTATTGCCATTATGGCTATTATGACTATCAGGAACAGAGGGAAAGCGACGACAACAGTGACGTAGGATTCGGCCAGTATTCCCAGGGTTTCCGTCTTTCTCTTGTTCTCCAGCTGGTTGTCCTTTTCATATTCATCCAGTTTTACTATGAAATAGGGCTTCAGCTGACCTCCGGATGCCGAGGTTGTAACCACACCCTGCAGGAATTCCTGCCACTTCAGTGAAGGGCTTCTTTTTGCCCCTTCCCTTATTGCGGAGAGTATGTCAATTCCGAGGAGTTCAGTATCTCTGGTTATCCATTCGGCCTCTTTCTGGATTTCCCCGTATATCGGCTGTTTTGCAAGCTCTTTGAATATGACATCAACATTAACATCGGCGGATGCGAGGGATGCCACGAAAGACATGGCAGATGAGAGTTTTTTGTCGATGTTCACAGCTCTCGATTTCGCTTTTGATTTCGGGATATGTAAAAGTATCTTTTTCATCAAAAGCCCAAAAAGGACCATGAAACCTGCCAGCGTTCCAGACAGTACGATGCCGAAAACAGGGTACAGAAGTATGAAAAACGCTGCCAGACCGAAGAACATTATCATGCTTATGAGGTTTGTGAACAGCACATATGCGAGATATTCGTCTGCCTTCATGCACATTCTCGACTTCATGAGCCACTCTTCCATATCCGGATACTTATCTAGCTCTTTCTCGGCTTTTTTTCCCATTATGCGTATGCACATCTGCTGGTAAGGGGTCAGTTTTATCTGGCTCGGAACCGCTTCTTTCGGAAGATAAACTATGTGGGGCCCATAGCCCTCTATCATATCCGCAGCGCTCACCCTTTTTGTCTTGAAAAGGCTCCATTTTTTTGTTTCCAGCCCTTTAAAAGCATCGCTGACCTCAGGACTCATTTTCCAGTTCCTCCCTTATCCTGTCTATTGTCTCTTCCGGATCTTTATAATATGCGGTTATTATCTTTGATATCTCCCGGTAGTTGTTCATATTCTTCTTCACCATATACTCTATGATTTCCACCCTTCTGTCCAGCTCTTTATCCATATCGTCATGCGTCATGTTCTTCATTTCCATTATACCGTCCAGCTGAAAGCTGTGTCCCTTGTAAATGAAGGAATCGGTCGCTTGGTCCCATGCGAAAACCTGATTGGTTATCAGTTCGTTGGTCTCCGCCTCGAAACCGACTATCTCCACGATTTCTTTTATCCTTCTGACCTGAACATCCTTGATTCTCGCAAATGTCTGAATTATAACGAGATTCAGAGCGGTGAGGAGTATTCTCGGCGTGTTAATCGGAGGGTTTTCAAGCCTGTGAACCATGGATTTCACCGAATCGGCATGCATGGTGCTGTATGTAGTATGCCCTGTCGCCATGGCCTGAAACATCATATAGGTTTCCTTCCCTCGTACTTCTCCGACTATGATGTAGTTCGGCCTCTGCCTCAGAGCACCCCTGACAAGATCGTACATATCTATCTCGCCGGCAGCCTTTCCGTCGGCGCCCCTCTCCCCCACACCACTCCTCGTAACTCCCGGTATCCAGTTCTCATGGGGAAGATTGATCTCTCTTGTGTCCTCCATTGTGATTATCTTTGCACCCGGCGGGATGAACAGGCTCACCGCATTCAGGGTCGCAGTCTTACCGCATGCGGTTCCACCGCATACGATGAGGGACTTTCCGTTCTCGACCATCATCCACAGGTATGCTATCATCTCCGGGGATGCGGTGTGAAAATTGATAAGGTCCACAGGAGTGAACGGTTTCTCTTTGAAACGCCTTATGGTAAATGAAGAGCCTCTTGTTGTCACTTCGTGGGAATATGTGGCTTGAACCCTGTGTCCTTCCTTGGTCGTACCGTCGAGTATCGGGTTCGCCACAGAGATGTTCTTTCCGCACCTCTGGCCGAGGGCTATGATAAAAGAGTCGAGTGTCTCATCATCATCGAACTTGACATCGGTCTTTATGGATTCGTATTTTTTATGGAAGATGAACAGTGGAATATTGGTGCCGTCGCAGGATATGTCCTCGATGTCCTCATCCGTCATAAGTATGTCCACCGGACCATAGCCGACGAAATCACGCACCAAATAGTAGATTATCCTCTGTTTGCTCACCTCAGGAGGCTCCATCTCCCTGCTTTTGAGAAAGCTCTCTATGCTGTTCATGAGATATTCCTTTTTATCATGCCCTTCCAGTTTTTCCCACTCATAATCCATGGTCTCTTTGAGGGATTCCTTCAAAAGCTTTAGCATATTCGTCTCTTCTTCGGTGAGTGTGGGCTCTATCGCCTGATAGAGGTATTCACTATTGGAATTGTCATAGATTATCCTGCAATATGAGAAATCCTTTTTGACGGGTTTTATCTCCAGAACATCTATGTTCGGGTCCGTTATTGGCGGAATCTCGGTATATATGGAGCCTTCTCCGCCATTTTTCTTTTTCACGGCCTCTTTCGCAGGAATCATTATCTTCCTCGGGGCCTTTCTGAGAAAAGGTTCCATAATGGAGAGCATATCGAGTTTTTTTGATTCTTTTTCCTCGGTCTTTCCAGATGACGACATTAGGTGAACCACCTCAATATCATAGCTATACTGAAGCTCCTATTTATAGATGTCGAATCCGGAAAGGCTCTTTCTCTCCCCCCTATTAGAAATCTTTATATAGAAGCGATATCATGTCTGTATTGAGGTGATGAAAAATGCTCGGAGGAACTCCGATATACATACTCAAAGAAGGAACCGAAAGAGAGACAGGGAAGAGCGCCCAGCAGAAGAACATAGAGGCTGCCAAGGCCATATCCGACACCATAAAGACCACTCTCGGCCCCAAGGGAATGGACAAGATGCTGGTTGACAGCATGGGGGATGTTACCCTAACCAACGACGGCGTTACAATACTGAAGGAGATGGACATAGCGCACCCGGCAGCAAAGATGATGGTAGAGATAGCGAAATCGCAGGACCAGGAATGCGGCGACGGAACGACAACGGCCGTGGTACTTGCGGGGGAACTGCTGTCAAGAGCGCAGGAGATGCTGAACCAGAACATACATCCGACCACAATTGTCAGCGGGTATTATATGGCCTCAAAGAAAGCCCTCGAGATGCTGGACAAGCTCGGGACGGATATAGACCCCAATGACGAGAGAACACTGAAGAGCATAGCGGTGACATCGATGACCGGGAAGAGTGCGGGAGAGTTCGGGGATTATCTTGCTGACATAGCGGTGAAAGCCGTGAGGGAGGTAGCAGAGAAGGGAGAAAAAGGCTACGAGGTCGACCTTGATAACATAAAAATAGAGAAGAAGCACGGGGGATCTCTTAAAGATACAGAGCTCATAAAAGGGATTATAGTGGACAAGGAGAAGGTGCATCCGGGAATGCCGAGCACCGTCAAAGATGCGAGGATAGCCCTGATAAACGCCGCACTGGAGATAAAGAAAACAGAGATAGATGCCAATATAAGAATAAACGACCCGAACCAGATGCAGGCCTTCCTAGACCAGGAGGAGCAGATGCTCCGCGAGATGGTCGAAAAGATAAAATCGACCGGGGCCACTGTGGTGTTCTGCCAGAAAGGAATAGATGATATGGCCCAGCACTTCCTAGCAAAGGACGGGATATATGCGGTGCGCAGGGTGAAGAAATCCGATATGGAGAAACTGGCAAAGGCCACCGGAGGAAAGATAATCACCACACTGGATGACCTCTCAAAGGATGACCTCGGATATGCCGGCCTTGTGGAGCAGAGAAAGATAGGCAACGATGATATGACATTCGTGATGGAATGCAAGAACCCGAAGGCTGTAAGCATACTCGTGCGCGGCGGTACGGAGCATGTGACCAATGAGGCGGAAAGGGTCCTTAATGACGCTCTGAATACCGTTTCCATAGCCCTCAAAGATGGAAAGATCAATGCGGGCGGTGGAGCGAGCGCTGTCGAACTTGCTCTCGGGCTGAGGGACTATGCCGCTACGATAGGAGGAAGAGAGCAGCTGGCAATGGAAGCCTTTGCAAATACGCTCGAATCCATACCGAAGACCCTTGCGGAGAATGCCGGCCTTGATGTGATCGACATAATCATAAAACTGAGAAAAGCACACAAGGAAGGCAACAAATATGCCGGAATAGATGTGAATACCGGGGAAGTCGTGGACATGCGCGAAAGAAATGTCGTCGAGCCTATAAGGGTCGGAAAGCAGGCAATAGAATCGGCAACCGAAGCGGCCACCATGATACTCAGGATAGATGATGTGGTCGCATCGAAAGGAGAGGACAAGAGCAAGTCCCGACCGCCATCCGGCGATGAATATTAAACCTATTTTCTATATATTTCTTTTCTTATTCTGGGTATGAATGCCATGTAGACGGCGCTCTCCGTGAGCTTTTCCCTCGTATACTTTCCTTCCGAAAGGAGCCCGACCGCCCCTTCGGAGTAACCTATTCCTTTGACCTTGAATATGGATTCCATCGCTTCGCCCACGCTCATACCCTTCTCAATCAGCTCCATGACCGTTCTAGGATAATAGAAACCCGGGCCGTGCCCCATCGTAACCCACCCCATCCTGTCAATTATGGCGCAGTACTGGACATCAAAATACTTTCCGCTTACATCCTTCATGAGGCCCGCTTCTATACCTATCCCGAGGTCTGCTCCGCCGAGAGCATTCTTTGCCCTGTTCACAGCCCCTTTCAAAGTATCTTTTCCGAAGGGCTGCTCCGGAACGCCCGTATCTGCTGCCATTCCGCGGACATCTGCTGATTCGTAGAAATCCGAGAGCGCCTTTCTCACAGCATTTAACTTGTTCGGATTCTCGGAGCCGACATTCACCTTGAGAGGCCTCAGGAGCTTTCCTTCCTCATCGATATCTCCCCGCAGTATCGCCGTTGAGCTTATCGGAAGAAAATTATCGGCAAGAACATAGGGAACGGTATGCACTCGCAGAGGTTTTATTCCCTTTTCCATCCTCAATCTGTTTATCTTCTCAGCGCCTCTGGCAGTTCCCTCGGAAACCACGATGTCGGTGTATTTCGGGTCGAGCGCCTCACCTATCTCGTCATTCAGAGGAAATATCCGGTAATCCGAGCGGCCGCTCTCTCTCAGATAGCTTTCCAGCGCTCCGAGCCTTTCTTCATAATTTTTGACCGCTCTGTCCCTGCCTTTACTGGCAAAATCATCGCTGCTCAGACCGATGCAGACCTCTTCTCCGAATGAGAACGCCTTTTCGAGGAGCGCTCTGTGGCCCCTGTGAATGCGGTCGAATGTCCCGCCGACGCATATCATGGAATCATCCTTTGAAAAACATCGGGAGGAAGAGGACAACTATCAGAATGGCCACCATAGCCCACATAAGGTAAACGCTCCTCTTTTTCTGCTTCACCATGGCATTCCATTTTTCCTCGCATTTCTTAGAGCAGAACTCCTGATCCGGAGGTATCGATATCCCACATACCGGGCAGTGCTTGTGCGGAGGTACTTCGTCCATAAAGATGGAAGACATAAGGGGTTTAAAAGATTTGGCTTAGGTCGCCCTCACCAGAACCTCGCCGAAGTAAGGCCTGAGCTCTTCGGCAAAGCCATCCATCTCCTCCTTCGAATATCCGTGGCATTCCATGCATTTCGGGTCCAGAGGCTTGTGCGGCTTGAACTGCTGGAGTGAATATCTTTTTGCGCCTTTTATCCACCCGGCTATTTCCATCAGGTCTTCTTTGCTGGTCAGCTCCCGCACAATGGTCGTCCTGAACTCATAATCCGGCGCTTTCTCCCTAATCAAATCTATGCTTCTCTGGATAAGGTCCATGTTCACATTGGCTTTCGCAATCTCGGAATATTTCTCCTTGGGGGCTTTGATATCCATCGCTATATAGTCCACGAGCCCTTCTGAGAAAAGCTCTTCCAGCATCTTCGGGTTCGTTCCGTTGCTGTCTAATTTCACCAGAAATCCGCGCTCTTTCACATGCCTTATGAGTTCCGGAAGGTCGGAATGAAGGGTCGGCTCACCTCCGGTTATGCATATGCCGTCCAGCTTTCCCCTTCTGTTTTCGAGATGCTCCAGAAGCACGGATTCGTCTATCTGGGGCAGGTCTTTGTTGAACACTAGGTCGGAATTGTGGCAGTAAGGGCAGCGGAAATTGCAGTTTCCGAAGAAGATGGTACTGACTATCTTCCCCGGATAATCTATGAACGAGGTCCTCTGCATTCCGTTCATCACAACCATTTCTTCAGCCCCCCTATGCTGTTAACGGCTGCCATCTGGTTTCC
>CAZQEG010000020.1:0-11290 GCA_964591575.1 uncultured Thermoplasmata archaeon | reverse complement strand
CAGAGCACCCAGAGCCAGCATTCCCAGAACTACGCCATTCCACTTCTCATTATTGCAGCACTTGGAGCGATTTTCATCACATATATAAGAACAGAGAGGAGGAAAAGATAGATCATTTTCGGAACATCCCGCACTGTAAGACAATACTTATATGCCACTCCCATGTAGGCTCGTGAAGAAGAAATTTCACAAAAAGGTGCTGAAATGCCCGATGTGCGGGAGCACCGACCTGTATCTCGAAAGCGGCGGAATAGCCGGCTATGTGTATCACTGCAGCAGGTGTGACTATATCGGGGCTTTCGTCGTTGAAGAGGAGATAGAATGGGAAGAGGATGTCGATGAAAAAGGCAATAGACATACTGTCTGGAAGGACAAAGAAACTGATAATGATGCATCAGAGCGCTGACCCGGACGCACTGGGTTCCGCATATGCGATATCAAAGGTGTTCGGCGGAGATATAGATATGAGCGGCGGCCTTAACAGGCTGGCAAAGAAAATGAGCGCATATATCGGCATAGAAGGGGTATATGACCCGAATTATGGAGAATATGATACGATAGTCGTGGTCGATACCGCCTCGCCGAAGCAGCTCATCAAGCTCCCGCGGAATATCTCGCTTGTTATAGACCACCATATGCAGAGCGGAGAATGGCATATATGTAAGAATGTCCTTATAGAAGAGAGCGCTCTCTCGTGCACCCTTATTGTAAAGCACCTTATTGATGAAGCTGGGAAATCCATTGAAAAGGATGTGGCTCTGGCCCTCGCCCTCGGCATATACACGGACACGAACTCGCTGTCTCTCGGGAATTCTTCCCTATTTTCCGAACTGTCCGAACTACTTCGCATCGCAGAGGCCGATATACCCTCGATAATAGAACTTCTGGACGACCGCAACATGTCCGCGAAGATAGCCGTGATGAAAGGCCTTCAAAGGCTCAAATTCGATACCTTCATGGGTTTTGTTATTGCCGGAACATATGTGGGGGGCTTTGAGGGCGTCGTTGCTAACTCTCTCAGAGAGGCGGGGGCAGATATTGCCTTCGCGGCATCGGAGAGGGGCGGTAAGGTCAGGGTGAGCGGCAGAGCATCCGGTCCTGCTACGGATGCAGGGTTTCACCTCGGGAGGATGTTTGCAGAGCTCGGTTATGAGATTGAAGGGGACGGAGGGGGGCACGGAGGGGCTGCCAGATTTGAGACCGAAGGCGATGTAGAGGCAATTCTTAAGATATGCATGACGAAGGCAAAGGAAGTCCTGAGGTCCGGAAGGCCGAAACGGGCCTGACAAGCGAATATTTGGGGACCATGCGTATTTGAGATACGAACAATTAGGAGTGATATGCACCAGATGGAGCAAAAAACAGGCATCGGTTCTCATGATTATGAAGAGCGGAGCCATTCTGTCATTCAGCAGATACAGGTTCAGAAAAAATGACCTCAGAAGATTTCTAAAGGATCTTTCGTCCCTCTCGGAGAAATACGGTTTCGCTGTAAAAGATGCCGCGGGGCTTATGAACCTGCCGGACTCGTCTCCCGAAGAAATCGGAATCGAAGTGAAGGCTGAAGAGGATTTATAGTCAAAGACATAAGTTTCTATGGTCAGAAACATAAACTTCTAAACTAACGATGTCTCGGACTGGCAGTCTTGAGAGAGAATTCCGAAGGAATTCTCACGAATCCGCCGCTTCTTGGAAGAGGCGAGACCGACCTAAGTAAGGGCATCTGCCCCGATATAAGTTAACAAAGTTAGGTCGGCGACTATACCACAGGGTGCTCTGATATTCCGAGCGCACTTACCGAATGCCGGCCTTTCAAACAAAACCTTTATTTACTGAATTGATGTAAGCGCTCACCGTACATCAATCTGGGGTCCATATCCCAGGAGCGTGTTCAGTATGAAATCGATAATACAAGAGGCTTTATCCAAAAGCGGGAAGATGCCTTCTGCAGTCAGGCCCAAGGAAGAACAGGCACCCATCAGCTTCAGTGAAGAGGATGAGGAACTGCGCAAGATACTCGAGGGTCTGAAGACAAAGATAGTCATAGTGGGTTGCGGCGGCGGAGGCTCCAACACCGTCAATAGGATATCCGAGGAAGGAATATCCGGTGCTGAGCTGGTGGCTGCGAACACAGATGCTCAGCATCTGCTTACGACAAAGGCGCAGAGAAAGATACTCCTCGGAATGAGGACCACCCGTGGACTGGGTGCGGGTGCCATACCTAAAAGAGGAGAGGATGCGGCAAAAGAGGCGGAAGAAAGGATAAAAGATGTGGTAAATGGTGCGGATATAGTATTCGTTACATGCGGACTCGGAGGTGGTACCGGTACGGGCTCGGCTCCTTTCGTGGCCAGCGCTGCGAAGGAAGCGGGTGCCCTCACGATAGCAGTATGCACCTATCCTTTCAAGGCCGAGGGCATAAACAGAGCCCAAAATGCTGAATGGGGCCTCAAGAGGCTCAGAGGCATAGCGGATACTGTCATCGTCATACCCAATGACAAGCTACTGGAACTTACACCGCGGCTTTCTCTGAACGCTGCCTTCAAGGTGGCTGATGAGATACTTATGCGCTCTATAAAAGGCATAACAGAGATAATAACGAAGCCCGGCCTTGTAAACCTCGATTTCAACGACCTAAAGACGATAATGAAAGGAAGCGGGGTCGCGATGATAGGGCTTGGCGAGTCGGATTCCGATAACAGAGCCGAAGATGCGGTTAACGAGGCGATAAATTCACCTCTCATTGATGTGGATATGAGTGAAGGAAAGAGCGCTCTGGTGAATGTTACTGGCGGTCCGGATATGACAGTGTCAGAAGCCGAGAAAGTAGCGGAGATTGTCCAGAACAAGATAAGCAAGGATGCCAGAATAATATGGGGCGCTGCGATAGACCCATCGCTCGAGCATACTCTAAGGGTGATGGTCGTGATAACGGGTGTGAAATCCAAGGATGTGCTTGGCCCCGAACAGAGCCGACAGGGGAAGTTCGGCGTGGATGTAATAGCCTGAACGGAGGATTCGAATGGACATAGTCGAGAAATCATGGGAAATTCAGAATAAGATCGAGAACAAGTACCGCTCGTTCGGAAGAGGAAAATACAGCAGAATACTGAAGATGGCGAGAAAGCCGAGAAGAGACGAATATGTGAAAATTCTTGAAATAAGCGGTGCCGGCCTGCTGTTCATCGGATTTCTGGGTTTCGCCATATATCTTATCTTCAAATATGTTCCGACCCTGTTCTGAGGTGTCAATATGGGACTGCTCGATGATCTTGAAGAACCACAGGAAGAAGCGCCGAAAAAGCCAATCGCGGATATAAAAAGAGAGGATTACGGCACGAGGATTTTCGTTGTCGGCGGAACTGACCGAAGGATAAAGCCCACGGGGTCAAAGGATATCGAGGTCAATATAAAGAATGTCGGTCTTAAAGAGGATATCGTTGAAGTTTCCTTCCGGGGAAGAATAGAATCCATGGAGGAGGAAATCCTTTCGGAATGGACCGTGGAGCCTGTGGAGAACGATGAATTCAATTTTACAGAAGAGAAGGGCGTGTATAAGGCGAAGATTCCACTCAAATCCGGAGAAAGCAAGTTCTTCAACATAATGGTAAGAGCCCAGGGAGACCTGAAGTACGGAGAGAAATGTGTTATACTCCTCACCGCCACATCGGAAGGAGACCCGATGAAGACAAGCGCGGAGACCGTTACTGTGGTCGCACTTCAGACAATTCTGGTGGTCAAGACCCAGATAGGATACGAGAAAAGCGTTGCGGATTCGATAGAGATGCGGGAAAGAAGCTCCAAAATCGGTGTAATCTCGGTTCTTTCACCTGTTTCTCTCAGAGGGTATATATTCGTGGAGGTCATGAACCCCGAGAGGCTGAGCGAGATAGTACGGGGGATAAGAAGGGCGAGAGGGATGGTGAAAGGCGAGCTGTCCTTTGAAGATATAGAGCATTATCTTGCACCGAAGATAGCTGTATCCGGAATGGTCGAGGGCGATATAGTGGAGCTGACCGGCGGGCCTTTCAAGGGAGAAAAGGCCAGAATAAAGCAGATAGATGAGACCAAAGAGACTGTCACGGTTGAGCTTTTCGAGGCTACGGTGCCAATTCCGGTAACGGTAAGAGGAGAAGATGTCAGAGTGATACAAAAGGAAGAAAAGGAGGAATAAGATGTCAGAAGTCATTGAAGCGCTTGTTGATGGTGGAAAGGCCAATGCGGGGCCGCCTCTGGGACCTGCCCTTGGCCCTCTCGGAGTGAACATAATGGAGATTGTGAAGGCCATAAACGACAAGACAAAGGCATTTCGGGGAATGAAAGTGCCGGTGAAGGTCGTAGTTGACCCCAACACCAAAAGCTTTGAGGTAAGCGTGGGAACACCGCCGACGAGCGCTCTCATAAAGAAAGAGCTCGGTATAGAGAAAGGCTCCGGCAATGCCGGAAAGGAGAGCCCGGGCAATCTCACGATGGAGCAGGTGATAAAGATAGCTGCGATGAAAGAGGGTTCTTTGCTGGGAAAAGGGGTGAAAGAACGGGCAAAAGAGGTCATAGGGACCTGTGTTTCGATGGGAATCAGAATCGAAGGTAAGGACCCCGTGGCTGTGGAGAAGGATATAGACGATGGAAAATACGATAAAATACTTCAATGAGGTGATATCATGGGAAAATTTCCGGAAGCGGATGCAAGGCTGCTCAATAAAAAGGTATGTATGAAATGTGGTGCTACGAACCCACCCAGAGCGAAAAGATGCAGAAAGTGCGGAAGTACCGATCTTCGAATGAAGGCCAAGGAACCGAGAGGACAGTGAAAACCGCACAGAATGGGCAAAGTATTTATTAAGGTCCTCAATATCGGCGTGATTTCATGAAGAAATGGGTTATCTATGTAATCACTTGGATAGTGGTCGTCGCCCTGATATTCGGGGTATATGAGCTGGCGGTAGTGAAAAGTGTGGAGACTCCGCACGAGAAAGCGGTAAGAGACGGTTCGAAGATTCAGGTGGATTACATAGGTATGCTGCCGAAGGAGTACGGAGGCGGGCTTGTTTTCGATACATCGTTATATTCCGTTGCCACGGACAACATATCCTACCCCAAGACGCCCACATTCAAGATGAGAGCGGCAAACCAGTACAAGCCTCTTCAGGTCCATGTCGGAGGAAGCAGTGTGGGTGGATATACTGAGGTCGTGAAAGGATTCAGCGACGGGCTTATCGGAATGACAGTGGGAGAGACCAAGACAATAATAGTTCCGCCGGACAAGGGTTACGGCCCCGAGGATTCCTCACTAATCCAAACATTTCCGCTCGTGGATAATATCACGATGAAAGAAGTATACCCCACCTCAAAGTTCATCTACGATTTCAACGCCCACCCGCAGGTAGGTCTGGTCGTCAAGAACCCGAAATACCAATGGCCTATGCGAGTCGTCAATGTGTTCGAGGATTATGCCATCGTCATGAACGAGCCCGAGGAAGGAAAGAACTACTCCGCAGGCTCGTGGGATGTAAATGTGGTGAAGGTCGACAGCAGTGCGGACGGTGGGAACGGAACGATAACGATAAAGAATCTCATAACCCCTTCCGATTCCTATCATATAAAGGGACTGGGTCATATTGCGAACAGCAAGGACCTTAAGACCTTTGTTCTCACATCTGTGGACCTGAAAAAAGGTACATATACGATAGATTACAATGATATTGTGAAGGGAAAGACATTGATATTCATTGTCAGTTTGATATCTATTGACAGCTACTGAGAGGCAAACGATAAATAAGGTTACTATGTGGCGATATCTATGAAGACAGCGGTTATAACCGGCTCGAGCCGCGGTATAGGAAAAGCGACCGCCTTAGATCTGGCAAAACACGGTTATTCCGTAGTCATAAACTACGACCGTGACGAGATGATGGCAAAAGAGGCCGGGAATGCGATAAAAGAGATTGGTTCGGAGTATCTTCTGATTAAGGCGGATGTTTCATGGAAAGATGACGCGGAGAACCTCATACAGCAGGTAATGGATGCATGGGGCCGCATAGATGTTCTTGTAAACAATGCAGGCATACTCCCAAATCCCAAAAAGATAGATGAAATTCAGGACCAGGAATGGGACAGGGTTATGGGTATAAACCTCAGAGGGGTATTTTACTGCACGAGAGCGGCTGTCAGGCACATGAAAAAGGTAAAATACGGAAATATAATAAATATATCTTCCGTTGCCGGAAAGGAAGGCGGGACAGTCGGAGCTCATTATGCCGCTTCTAAGGCCGGTGTCATAGGACTGACGAAATCCCTTGCAAGAGAACTGGCACCCTACAACATCCGGGTCAATGCCGTTGCACCCGGCCCTGTGGATACCGAGTTTCTATCGGATGATATGAAGGAGAAGCTGAGGAAATTATCCCTCCTCGGAAGGATTGCAAAGCCTGAGGAGATAGCTCATGCCGTGCGGTTTCTGATAGAAAACGAGCATATCACCGGAGAAACCATAAATGTAAACGGCGGAAGGTATATGGATTGAAAGGCTCTTATGTACTCCTGATAAGACTGGACAGAGATAGGAATATCGAGATAGGAGCGCTCCATTTCAGATACTTTCCAGAGGGGTATTACTGCTATGTTGGTTCTGCGATGGGTCCCGGAGGCATAGAAGCGAGGATTGAAAGGCATATGAGAGAGAAGAAAAAGATAAGATGGCATATAGATTATTTTCTGAAATACGCAAAGATTGAGAAGGCCTATTTTTCAGAAGAGGCAGGCGAAATAGAGATCGCGCGGATATTCTCCCGGCATTTCGAGGGGATTTCCGGCTTCGGGGCATCGGATTCACCGCTTGACAGCCACCTATTTTTCGGGGAAAAAGGAGAATTCGAGGCAATCATAGCTCATCTCGGGCTGCATCCTTTCCTTTGAATCCCTTGGCAACGATGTATACCTCGGAACTTGAGCTTCTGGATGCTTTCGGAGAGTATAATTTGGCCATCCCGAAGTGTTTTCTCGCTTTTTTCATCAGTTCTATGACCATGTCCCCCTGAAACACCTTGGCAACGAAAACACCTCCCTCTTTCAGGTTCTCTATGGCGAAATCCAGCGCAAGGCCCGTAAGATAAGCGGAGCGGGCATGATCCGTAGAATATGCTCCGGAGATGTTAGGAGACATATCCGAAATCACCACACACGGCCTTTTTCCATCGAGAGACTCACCTATCTTTTTCCGTATACTGCTGTCCGTGAAATCGCCCTTTATGAAGACGGCCCCTTCAATCGGCCTTATCCTCTGAAGGTCCACAGCAACGAGCAAACCGCGCGCTCCTATGAGCTCCACAGCAACCTGTGACCACCCCCCCGGAGCTGCTCCCAGTTCGACAACCGTATCTCCTTTTCTGAATATATTGAATTTTCTGTGTATCTGAAGAAGCTTATAGGATGCTCTGGAGCGGTAACCCTCCTGTTTTGCCTTTCTGTAGTAGTAATCATGCCGTTTTTCCTTCATCCAGTTCTTTGACACAAATTATGCAGATGAATCTGAGTATATCATATTTTTGATTCATGCGAAGCATACGGGATGATTCCGAGTATTTAGAAAATCTTAAATATTAGTATTGTTTTTCTCAGAAATATGATAAACACAGAGGACGACCGAAGCAAATACATCTATAACGATATGAGAAAAGT
Source organism: uncultured Thermoplasmata archaeon (assembly GCA_964591575.1). GTDB lineage: Archaea > Thermoplasmatota > Thermoplasmata > WALJ01 > WALJ01 > CAZQEG01. The sequence goes on along the minus strand of CAZQEG010000020.1, from coordinate 3,613 downwards.
TATGATGCACTGGGGGTTCGGCGATGCATGTTCTTCGATATATGCGCTCCTCGCATCCACCGGTAAAAGCATGACGGCTGAGGAGATATCCGCACAAATAGGTTACGCATATTCCTCTGTCATAAACGAAGTGAACTATCTTATGAGGGAAGGTCTGGTGGAGAGAAGCAGGGAAAGTAAGAAATATGCATATACGGCCGTGGTGGACCTGCTCGGTATAATCAGGAAAGAAAGGCACAGGCTCATGATCCTGCTTGAAGAAATGCGCGGAGCACTCGCACCGGAGAAGCAGGGAAGACTTGAACAACTCGTGAAGAACATAAATTCTTCGCTTGAATACCTGAAAGAGGTCGAAAGGAGGCATACAGATGGAGCAGAAGGAACTAAATGAAGGAGAAATAATCGAATATCTCCACAAAGTGATGGACAACAGGTTCGTCAGATACATAATGAAAGAGCTCTCGGAACCGAAAAAGATTCAGAAAGCTCTAGGAGTGTATGCAGGTGTCGAGGAAGCCCATGGTGTTAAGGAAAAAATGCACGCAAAGACCGTGGCAACCGCCATAGAACGAGGGGCGAAGATATTCAACGCATCCCCTCAGCAGATAAAGGACTTTCTGAAGGACCCGTACATGAGGAAGGGTTTCAGCGTCATAATAAGAGGTATAGCGGAGTATGGCATAACAAAGCCGCAGAATCTCTCGGCACCTTTCATGGTGGTCTGGAACTTCACGAAGCAGTGCAATCTTCACTGCAAGCACTGTTATGCGAATGCCACGCCATATCCCGCACCGGACGAACTCAGCTTGGAAGAGAGATATAAGGTCATAGACCAGCTGGATGAAGCGGGTGTCGCCGCCATATCCTTTTCGGGGGGCGAGCCGCTCATAAACCCGGATTTCTGGCCTGCTGCGGAATATACGGCAAAAAAAGGATTCTATGTGAGCGTAGCCACCAATGGAACGCTGATAACGGAAGAAGTGGCACATCGATTGAAGGATATCGGGGTAAGATATGCGGAGATAAGCATAGACGGCCCGAATGCCGAGATACATGATGAGTTCAGGGGAATGAAAGGGGCCTTCGACCTTTCGATAAAAGGGATAAAAAACGCCAAAAAAGCCGGTCTGGAGGTCGGGATAGCTACTGTGGCCACACATCACAATCTCGATACTATTCCGGAGATAATACAGTTGGCTAGGAATCTGAATGTCGACCGCATAATCGTCTTCAATTTCATTCCCACGGGCAGAGGGAAAAATATCATAAATGATGACCTGACGCCGGAAGAAAGGGAAAAACTGATGAAGTATCTTTACTCGGAGTGGGAGAAAGGGGATATGCAAGTGTTCTCCACCTGTCCGGCGTATTCGAGGGTATCTCTCTCGGCGGTTGCGGAGAAAAAGGGCCACAAGGTATCCCCCACACATTTTGCTGATATAGAACTGCCGGAGGAGTTCCTCGGTGCAGGAAAGACCCTGGCGGAATTTCTCGGAGGGTGCGGGGCAGGAAGGATTTACTGTTCTATAGAACAGAACGGCGATATAGAACCCTGCGTGTTTCTGCCTATAAAGGTTGGAAATGTCATAAAGGACGGCTTCCAGAAGGTGTGGGACAACAGCGAGGTATTCAAGACACTGCGCAACAGAGATGCGGATGACTATGCATGCTCTGATTGCCCGTTCAAATATATATGCGGCGGCTGCAGGTCGAGGGCATATGCGTACTATGGTGATATAAAGGCCCCTGACCCGGGATGCATAATAAAGAAGAAAGAATGGGACAAGATAGTTGAGAACAGAAACCTCCATCATGAAACCCTTTAATATCACACCCTGTTTTTCCGCCCATGTCCACCATAATCGAGAAGATATTTGCCTCGCACTCAAATGATAAAGTTGAGCCGGGAGAGATAATCTGGCTTGACCTCGATGTTCGCACGGCCCGTGATTTCGGAGGACCAAATGTTGTGAAGCACCTTAAAGAGCATTACGACGGAGATTATCTGGAAAACCCTGAGAGGACATATTTCACCTTTGACCTGAGCGTTCCGGCCAAGACAATAAAGTATGCGATAAACCAGCAGATATGCAGGAGATTCGCAAAAGAAACCGGTATGAAGCTCTTTGATGTGGATGAGGGAATAGGCACTCATGTGCTTGTGGAGAAAGGCATAGTAAGACCAGGAAACACCGCTGTCGGAACGGATTCCCATTACAACATACTGGGAGCGGTGGGTGCGTTCGGGCAGGGAATGGGGGATAAGGACATAGCTTTCGCATTCAAAACCGGAAGAACATGGTTCGAGGTGCCGGAGACTATGAAAATCACCGTTAAAGGCAGATACGAATGGCCGACAACAGCCAGAGACCTGACATTCTCTGTCATGGGAGAACTCGGCCCTTCTGGAATGCTCGGGAAGTCCGCCGAGTACTACGGCGATGCCGTAGATAGGCTGAGCTTGGACGGAAGGATAACCCTCGCCTCACAGACCACCGAAATGGGAGGAATAATAGCGTTCATTCCTCCGAACGACGAGATTCTGAGATTCATCAAAGAAAGAACCGGAGGACCTGTAAAAGGAGTTTATGCGGATTCCGATGCAAATTATTCCGATGATATCGAAATAGATGTTAACAGCCTCGAACCGATGGTCGCAGTGCCTCCGAAGCCCACCAATGTTAAGCCAGTATCCGAGCTCGAAGGGATGGAGATAGACTCCGTGTTCATAGGCTCATGCACCAATGGAAGATATGAGGACATGCTTGCGGCAGCCCGTGTTCTCAAAGGAAAAAAAGTGAAGGACGGTGTGAATCTCAGAATAACCCCCACAACAAAGGAGGTCTGGGCCAGAGTGATAAAGGAAGGCCTGATTGACATATTCATAAACGCAGGTGCGGTGGTTCTTACGAATCCGGGGTGCGGAGGCTGCGCCGAGGGTATGCCCGGGCTTGTTGGAAAAGACGAGGTGGAGCTCTCCACGACGAACCGAAACTATGCAGGGAAACAGGGTCCCGGAAAGATATATCTGGTGAGCCCCGCAACCGCAGCTGCCAGTGCTGTGAAGGGATATCTGACGAGCGCAGAGGAGGTGATTCGGTGAAGCCGACAACTCTCAAAGGAAGAATATGGCTGATAAACGATACAAACGGAAGGAGATTTGATGACATAGACACGGATATGATATTCCACAACAAATGGCTCTACATCACAGACATAAGCGAGATGGGGAAGTATGCCTTCGGCAACACACCCGGCTGGGAGGACTTCCCTGAAAAGGCAAAGCCCGGAGATATCCTCGTTGTCGGCAGGAACTTCGGAGCCGGAAGCTCGCGTCAGCAGGCTGTGGACTGCTTCAAAGCCCTTGGAATACAGGCGATTATCGGGGAATCATTCGGTGCCATCTACAAAAGGAATGCGATAAACTCGGGGATGCCCCTTATAGAGGCGCCGGGAATCTTTGATTCGGGCCTCAGAAGCGGAGATTTCATAGAGGTGAATCTTGAGACCGGGGAGATAAGCAGGGATGAAAAGGTGATATTCAGGGCGAAGCCCATGTCAAAGGTGCAGATGGACATATATCAGGCGGGAGACCTGTTCGAGTACGGAAAGA
>CAZQEG010000019.1:0-11579 GCA_964591575.1 uncultured Thermoplasmata archaeon | reverse complement strand
TGCCACCAGTAGAGACCTTGCAAGGCTCCCGAGGGTAACTGCCAGCCATGTTTTGGACTCTCCGAGGGATATCAATCGGCCCACGATGGTCATGGTTATCGCACCCGTACCATGCAGGGGCACGAACATTGCGGAGAATATGAAGAAAAAACCCGCTTCTTCAAGGGATTTTTTCTTTGCGAGGATTTTTCCCGCTTTTTCCTCGTATTTTGCTATATATCTCCCTATTTTAGGAATCTTTTTCAGATAGTCGAAGTTCCATGTGATGAAAAGAGACATGTCCGACTCAATGAAGGCGACGAGGAGCGCCGAAATAAAGGGGCTCAGACCCATGACCGTGCCGACGATTATCGCAGATATCTCGCCTGTTCCGAAGGCGAAGAAGAACGTCGCTATAGTTGCACTGTATGCTCCTATGTCGGAGAGCATCAGAAATACAACCGGAATTGCAAAAACAACGGGAAGGAAAAAGCGGGTTATCGAGGATTTAAAACCCGTGCAGCCCGACGAGATATTTCTCAAATTCCCTCCATTCGGGTGCATGGAACTGCCTCACTTTTACATCCGATTCCGCCAGGATCTCCTCAGCCAGCTCGTCGTGGTAATACTCATCATAGACAATCTCCTTTATTCCGGCATTTATCAGTATCTTCGTGCATACGCTGCACGGATGATTGGTGACATATATCGTAGAACCGTCTATCGAGATCCCGAAGAGCGCTGCCTGAATGACCGCATTCTGTTCCGCATGTAAGCCTCTGCACAGTTCGTGCCTTTCTCCTGAAGGAACGTGCAGTTCTTCTCTCAGGCATCCGGTCTCATCGCAGTGTTTCATACCTCTCGGAGGGCCGTTGTACCCTGTGCTCAGCACCCTTTTGTCCTTTACGATGACCGCACCGACCTTTCTTCGGATACATGTGGAGCGTGAGGATATCAATATCGCCATCATCATAAAATACTCATCTATGCTCGGTCTGACTATCTTATCTGCCACTGTCATGCAGGGTGATGCGCTCCGCCTTAAATCTTTTTTCCTGCACACAAGCCTTTTCCGCATAAAACTTTATATAGTTTGAGAATTCATGCATAGTAAAAAGTGAAATAAAATAGAAGGGTGTATAGATGAAAAGCATAGAGAGATTTGAAGACCTGAATATTGATGATAAAACCCTTTCTGCCCTTAAGAACAGAGGTTTTGAAAAACCAACTGATGTTCAGACAGCCACAATACCACTGGTGGAAGAGGGAAAGGATGTTCTTGTTCAGGCAAGGACGGGGTCGGGGAAGACACTTGCGTTCCTGATTCCGATATTCGAAAAGATAGAAGGAAATGCTGGCATAGAAGCAATAATACTCGTACCGACGAGGGAGCTTGCACAGCAGGTGGATGCAGAGGCAAAAATCCTCGGAAAAGCCCATGGAATAGAGAGCCTTGCGGTTTACGGCGGTTCCAGCATAGAGAACCAGATAAGAAAGCTTCCCCGGGCCTCTATTGTGGCGGGAACGCCGGGAAGGGTGATAGACCTTATAAAAAGGGAAAAACTCAAAATCGGGCGGATAAAGGCATTTGTGCTGGATGAAGCTGACAGAATGCTGGATATGGGATTTATAGATGATATCAAGTGGATACTTTCGAGAACTCCCCGGGAGAAGCAGATGATACTGTGCTCCGCAACGATGCCGGACGAAGTGCTGAGCCTTGCGAGAAGATATATGAATAGGCCGGAGGTACTGAAACTTTCGGCAGATGATATCTCAGCCAAGGGAATCAGGCAGTTCCATGTTCGCGTGGGCTCAATGAACAAACTGGCGAAGCTGTCAGCCCTGCTTGAGAACGAACCTGGAAAATATCTGATATTCTGCAAGACAAAGATAGGCACTCAGAGGGTCACGGAAAACCTGAGAAAGGCAGGATACAACGCATATGCGCTCCACGGAGATATGACACAGGCGGCCCGTACAAGGACCATGAATGATTTCAAGAGCGGAAAAATAGATGTTCTTGTCTCAACCGATGTGGCATCCAGAGGAATCGATGTGGAAGGAATAACGCATGTGATAAACTACGATGTGCCTCTTTATCCGAAGGACTATGTTCACAGGATAGGAAGGACCGGCAGGATGGGAAAGGACGGGAAGGCCATAAGTTTTGTCAGCAAGGAAGAGAGAGCCCCTTTCAGGAAGATAGAGGAATTCATCGAGAGGAAGGTACCCCAGATAGACCTGAAAAAACCCGGCAGGATACGGGAAAGGATAGATTATCGGGAGTATGCCGATGTCTTCGGGATGGTAACGCTGAGGTTCAAGCTGAAAAACAAGATGTCCAGAACGGAGATATTTAGAAATATGCAGAAGAATGGCATAAATGACGAGGAGATTGGAAGAATAGACCTGAAATCCCTCGAAGGAAGCATAGAGGTGTACTATTCAAAGGCTCACAGAGCCGCAACATCCGGGATATTCTCGCACGTCTACCCAGAAAGAAAGGAATGAGGTTTTGCGGCCTCCCGCCTCATGGCTGGAAAGGCCTCGTCGGTTTAGAGAGCTGGTCCGGAGCCTCACTCTATTTTCAATATCTTTATTTTGAAATTCAGAGCCTTACCTGCAAGAGGGTGGTTGAAATCGACTGTCACCGTGCTATCCGAAACACCTGCGATGGTAGCCGGAATCTCGCTTCCGTCCTCCAGTTTTGCCACGAGCATGGTTCCGGCTCGGAGTTCTCCTTCGGGAAATTGATCTCGGGGAACCTCTTCCATCAGTTCCGGGTTCGTCTCGCCATAGGCCTCCGCGGCGGAGACTCTGAACTCCTTTTCCTCTCCTTCCTCCATGCCCATGACTGCTTTCTCGAAACCTTCGATTATCTGGTCGGAACCGACTTTGAATTCCAGAGGCTCCTTTCCTTCGGAACTGTCGAAAACACTCCCGTCATCCAGCGTTCCCTCATACTCTACCTTTATCCGGTCACCTTTTTTTATCGGCATTTTTTTCACTCCTGTTCTCGAAAAACAGACGAACTGTTTCTGCGATAGAGGGAAAGAAAGGCAATGATATTTAAAAATTTTGGAAGAAAATGGCATACTTTCAAACCGGCGTGTGCTGGCAAAGCAAGGTCGGAGACCGATAGTCAGAAATATCGGTAGTTTGGAAAGTCATGTCTCTGATCATACAATCCGAAAATCACAAGCTTTATTTACAGCCGAGGGTTACCTCTACTTTTGATGCACATGAACGGCATGACAGGCAGAGACGTGGTCTCTATAGGTGATTTTACCGTGGAAGAGATGAATGGGATACTTGATACTGCCGAAAAGATGGTTCCCATAGCGAAAGGAGAGAAAAAGAGCAGGATGCTTGAGGGAAAGATACTGTCCGCCCTTTTCTTCGAGCCGAGCACCAGGACAAAGATGTCATTTGAGAGCGCTATGCTGAGACTCGGCGGAAGCGTACTCGGTTTTGCTAACCCGAAAGGAACATCCGCCGTGAAAGGAGAAACTCTGGCTGATACGATAAGGATGGCGGAAGCGTACTCCGATGTGATAGTCCTTCGGCATCCGAGGGAGGGTGCTGCGCGGCTTGCTGCCAAGTTCTCCTCGAAACCGGTGATGAATGCAGGTGACGGTGCGGGGCAGCATCCGACACAGACACTTCTGGACCTCTTCACGATAAGAACCGAAAAAAAAGGTATCGAAGGCATAAATGTAAATCTGACAGGAGACCTGAAATACGGGAGGACCGTGCATTCTCTGGCACATGCGCTCGCCATGTTCGGTGCACAGCTCACATTCACGGCGCCTCCGGGGCTTCAGATGCCGGAATACGTCATAAAAAAAGTTAAGGCGGAAGGGGCCCGTCCCAGGCTCTATACATCTCTGGAAGACTCCATAGAAAACACCGACGTTCTCTATGTGACCCGAATTCAGAAAGAGAGGTTCCCGGACCCGACCGAGTATGAGAGGGTCGCCGGAGCCTATCGCGTCGATCTTCCTCTGCTGGAAAAAGCCGGGAAAGATATGATAATAATGCATCCTCTTCCGAGAGTGAACGAGATAGCCCCCGAGGTGGATGATACGAAATATGCGAAATACTTCGTTCAAGCATTCAACGGTGTTCCCGTAAGGATGGCACTCCTATCTCTCGTGCTGGGGGTATATGAATGAAGGAATTCAAGATACAGCCGATAAGGAACGGTACGGTGATAGACCATATAGAGAGCGGAAAAGCCCTGGAGGTCCTGAAGATAATCGGGATAGATGAGAATGTTAACTCGACGGTGAGCGCCGTCATGCATGTTCGGAGCTCGAAAAGGACATACAAGGACATAGTCAAGGTGGAAGACAAGGAATTGAATCCCAGAGAGCTGCAGAAGATAGCGCTCATCGCCCCGAACGCAACGATAAACATAATCCGAGACTACGAGGTCGTGAAAAAGAGCCATGTCAAAGCACCGGACAGGGTTGTCGGGATAGTGCGCTGTGCGAACCCGAACTGCATCACAAATTCGAGGAGCGCTCTGGACACGCCCGAACCGGTGGAACCCGAGTTCACGGTCGAATCGGTAAGGCCTCTCAAGCTGAGATGCATATACTGCGAAAGGGAACTCGAGAATCCGGAAGAGCATCTCGTATGAAAACGCTTTTATCCGAGACCATTATCTCCCTCAAAAATCCAAGGTGAGCAAATGAACGAATATGACGAACTCATGTCGAACTATTACCAAGATGATATAGTCCGGAGCATGATAGGTGTCAAGGTCGAGACTCAGCGGGTCGATGAGATAGCCAGCAAAATTGCGAACTTTCCTCAGATAATAGACCTGTTCCTCGTAACCGGCGATACCGACATACTCATCAAGGCGGCTTTCAAGGATTACCAGTCTTTCAGAAATTTCGTGATAAGCACCCTGCCGTCCGTCGATGGTGTGAAAGAGACCAAGACCTTCATGGTCGTAACGGTCTATAAGGAAGGTGGACAGAAAAGCGCTTTCAAAGAGCCAAAGAAATGAGCGCTACTTTCCAACACCGAGATATTTCAGTATCCCCTTTGCAGCCTTCTTTCCGTCGGCCACTGCGCTTATAATGTCCTTTCTGGCATTTACCGCATCTCCGCCTGCGAACACTCCTTTTATTGATGTCATTCCGTCGGCATCGACCTTTATGTTGTTCCGATCCATCTCAAGTCTGTTCTTTATCTCTTCGCCCAGGAATGAGAAATCAATGGTCTGTCCGGTCGCCTCTATGATGGTATCGGCTTCTATGAAGTATTCCTTTTCCTTTACAGGTACGGGTTTGGCTCTTCCTCCGTCCTCGGGTTCGACCATCTCGTTCTTCCAGTATTTCATGCCTTTCAGCTTTCCGTTCTCCACTACATACTCGAACGGCGTTACTGTCCAGACGAATTCGACGCCTTCCGCCGCTGTTTCCTCATACTCTTCCTCGGCATTGCTCGTACCTGCGCTCGGCCTGTCCTCGAACCTTCTCCGGTAATATATGGACGCTTTTTCAGCTCCCAGTCTTAGTGAGGCCCTCGCAGCATCCATGGCCGTGAAGCCGCCGCCTATGACTATTACCCTTTCACCGACATCCATCTTTTCTCCCAGAGCGATACGCCTTAGGAAGTCTATGGCATGTATGACCCTGTCGGTCTTGTCAGCGCCTGCCGTGCTAGTGGTTCTGGGCTTATGATTTCCCGCGCCTATGAAAACCGCATCATATTTCCTCTGCAGATCTTCGAAGCTCATGTCCTTCCCTATATCACTGCCGTATTTTATTTCAACTCCAAGAGATTTTATAAAATCAACCTCTTTGTTTATGGCATCCATGGAAAGCCGGTATCTCGGAAGTCCTATGGCCATCATACCTCCGGGCATCTCATGCTTCTCATATATATCCACATGCACCCCGTTGAGGGCCAGATAATATCCTATTGTCAGACTTGCCGGACCTGCGCCTATCGCCGCCACCTTCTTTCCGGTATCCGGTTTTCTGTTCACGGTAACATCCTTCATATAATCCGAATTTTCGGCTATGTACCTCTTTACATGCCTTATCGCAACGGCTTCTCCTCTGTTGTGAAGGACACATGCGTCCTCACATCTGTGAGTGCATACCGTGCCGCATATCTGAGGTAGAGGCAGATCCTTGAAAATTATATTTATGGACTTTTTAACATCCCCCTCGGCCATTGTTTTGATATAGCCCGGGATATTCACCTTGGCAGGGCATGCAGGAACGCAGAGCCCGCATCCAAGACATCTGGCAGACTCGGCCATTACTTCCTCCCGAGTGTAGGGCAGCATGTATGTATCCCAGTCCTTTATTCTTTCCTTAGGGTCCCTCTGCTTTATCGGAACTCTCTTCAGCCTGTTTATCGTGCCGGGCACAGTCATGTCATTTCCTCCTCAAGGTTCTTTGTTTCCAGATTTCATGTTGTTCACCTGAGTTGGGTGCGCATTTTTGTCTCTGATATAAACATTTCGCCAATACATACCGGCAAAAATCGATTTGTGATGAAGTTTTTCGTCATTTGAAACGAAAAAATATACGAAAACAATCATTCGATCGGCGAGGGCGATTCCAGAGAGGGCGAAAAGAGTTATTAAAGAAAAGCCATCTGGGGGACATGGACGATGAAAGAGATATCTCGGGCTATACCGGCAAACAGGGCCATATACCTGCCATGAAGCTGAATAACAGGATTATAGCGGTGGAATATGTATATGCGGGAAAAGATGAAGTCGTACGATATTACACTGACGAACTCACGGCGCTCTGCCCTAAGACAGGGCTTCCCGACTTCTACACACTTGAGATAGAATACATACCGAACAGCCTTCTGGTTGAACTCAAAAGCCTGAAACTTTATCTCACGGAATACAGGAACATAGGTATATTCTACGAACACCTTGCCATGAAGATATATGAGGACATCATGGAAGTCATATCCGCAAAATGGCTCAAAGTAAGACTTAAAGCAAGAAAGAGAGGAGGAATAGGAGCGGAAGTGATTGTGGACTCTAATAAGCTCTGAGGTGATATTTTCTCTCGGGAATGTGCTTTTCTCTCTTTTTCTTTGTTTTCCTTCTGTTTTTCATGGCGAGCGCCATATTCTTAACCAGCAGCGGATTCCTTATGCCGTGAACGGTGAAACTCACCTTTTTCTTTCCTCGCTTTACAACGAAGGACAGGTCCCCGTAGTTGAAATGCCTGCCGAAAGGCCCCTGAATAAGTTCAACGGATATTATTGAGTCGTACAGGTGCTCGCTGACATCGGTCCCCAGAAAATCCTTCACGATGATTATCCTTCTTGTGGTGAATACGAACTTCATTCCCCCTTTATAGTAAAGGAAGGCCGAAAGAAGCACCCAGTATATCAGGGTCAGGATAATCGTTCCCATGAAGAACACATTGCGGACAACCGCCGAGAACAGGAACCAGAGAGGTGGAAAAAGAGCGGCTATCCCCGCAGCCATGAGAGTTACCGATATCGTGCCAAGAGGGCTGGGCTCTCTCGAAGAAAGATACGAGTCGAGACGCCATATCATACTGCTCGTTATAAATAGGATTACAGCGAACATTATCATCGCAATGCTGGGAAGTCCGAGGAATTCCTCCCAGAACGCATGGGGGTACTGCATCTCCACCTGTGCCTTCAATACTGCCGCTGCCGATACGGACCACCAGAAAGAGAAGAAAAGTGCCCACGCATGTTCGAGAGACTCTATGTAGGAATGCCTCGGAAGCGGGTCTGCGGTCGTCGAATACACTATCATTGACAGGATACCGGACACTATGAGAAGATTCCACCACCATCCGCTGTTCTGCACACTCTCCGTATATGTTCCGCCCATGGAAAGGAAGAAGAAAAGGCCGGTGAGAACACCTATTCCCACCGCCAGTCTGAGAAAATAGAGCGGATGCGGCTCCGTATTTGCCAGCAGAATTTCCCCGGACCTTATTCTGAATATCTTCTTTTCTCTCTCTGAGCGAGGTACGAAAAAGTATCCTCTTCCGCGCCTGTGAGCCAGATATCTGGAGAGAGAAGAACCCACGACAGCTATGGGAAATGCGGCCATTACGGCATATATGGCATACTGCAGCGCCTCCATTCGGTGCTCTTTCCCTATATCAAAAAGAAGGACCAGATTCAGCAGCGCTATCACAAGTGACGAGAGCAGGAGAGAATATGCCAGTTCCTTGTAAAGCCTGTCGTTTTCGTCCATGATTACGCACTTTCCTGAGAAGTATGGTCGGAGACCATAATCAATCTTTTCATATGATTATCCGATCAGTTTCCTGACATTATCTTTATGATTGCCTCGGCAGGTTCTCCGTCGCTTTCTTCAAGGGCCTTTTTGGCGCCCTCCCGGTCCGCACCCGTTTGCTCCATCACGATTCTGATGTCCTCTTCCGGTATTCCGCCCTCTTTCTCCGTAATTTCCGGTTCTCCCACTATCTGAAAGGTCTTCTGGCCCTGAACCACTGTCATCGTTACCTCCGCATCGCGAAAGATGTACTCCTTGTCCGAAGTTATTATCCTGACCTCTTCGACGCCCTCCATGTTCTCTGTCTGAACGCCGAGCTGCTTCATCATTCTTCGCATCTGCCTTGGGTCTATCCTCGGAGACATAATGGGAAAACATGTTCTCATTTAATAGTATTGCTGCCCGCTTGCCCTCCTGCCGATAATTCGATTATTACAAAAGCTCCGAAAAACGGAAAAATTCTGGATAATATCGGCTCTGTTTTCCTCCAGAACCTGAGATGCTTTGCTGCGGGGGGCGCATAGAGGCAGGCCTTTATTCTATCGGGTTTGAACAGGCGTTTCATCTGAAAATATGTGTAAAAATGAGCATGCTTATACGGCTCTTTGGCTCTTCTGGATAGCGACCATGGATTGGGGCTTGAAAGCACACCGACGATTATGAAGCCGTCATCCTTTACAACCCTCTTCATCTCGCTTATTGCTTTCTCAGGGTCCGAAAAGAACTCGAAGGATGTTATGGCGATTATTCCGTCAAAGGAAGAATCTCTGAAAGGCAGGCTTGTGGCATCGCCCCTTATGAAATTCCCTTTTATCTTTTTCTCCGCAGCTTTGAGCATTTTACCGGAATAATCGAGCGATATGACCTCAAAACCCATTTTCTTGAGCCTTTCGGTGTAAATACCGGTACCGCATCCCAGATCCAGAACTTTCCCTTTCTCTGACGGTAACAGCGATTTTATGCACTTCCATTCGACCTCATCGGCATACCTGCCTATCGGCTTCCGATACCATGAATCGTATTTCTTCGCTATCGAGTCAAAAATGGCATCAGCGCTCACCTTTTGCCACCCTCATCTTCTCTTCCATCGTAGCCTCGACATCGAGCCTGTGGTCTATCTTGATGGTGCTTATCACTCTCTCGGAACCGGCATCCGTGACAGCCTGCTCAGCTCTTTTTATCACATCCAACAGGGTCTCCATGTCCGGGGACTCTATTTCGGTCGCCATCGAGCACACCTGATACTTCAAGCCGCTTTCCTCTATGACTTTAACCGCTTCTCTCACATATTTCCCTACGCTCACACCCTTGTCGAGAGGACTTATGGTCAACTGTGCTATTATCATCCTATCCCTCCGGAATCATCTCATAGGAGAACAGCCTGAGAACTCCGCTCTCTATGTTATTGGAGCCCATCCCTCTCAGAATCGCCCTTATATCCGGGTCCATCCTTTTTATCGAGATGAGCCTGTCCCTGTCACCCAGCACCCAGGTGCCTACAATTTCGAAATCCCTGCATTCTGCCTCTATGATTCCATAGGTGGCATATGGGAACCAGATATTCCTGAGGGCCTCCAGCCCGCATTTGTCGAGATTTTTCCTCCATTCCGCTTCGAGAGAGGACGGGCCTTTTTTTGTGGAAAAAATCACCTGAAGCCCCTCTCCGATAGCCTCTGCCTCTCCCAAAACCTTTTTCCATTCCTCTTCTTTCATCAGAACACCTCGCTGCGAGTCTGGACTCGTATACCTCCGTCGGTTATTTCATACGGTTTGGGGGCCCGCATATGCTTCGTTCTTCTCATTTTCACAACTCTGACGGAGAGCTGAACCCCTTCCGGAGATTTTACATATGAAAGGAGTATCACTCCGTCCGCAGTGTATTCCACAATGCCGTCCCTTGATGTTTCGGGGTTTCTCGGGTCCGCTTCTGCGGTGAAAATCGCCGTGGCTCCCGCACCCTTCACCATACTCGCCATCCGAAAGAGGTTTGTCCTGGCATCCTTCCTCGTATCAAAAGTCATCTCCAGCAGTGAGGCGGAATCCAGAACGAGGCGCTTGGCTCCGAATGCTTCTATGTACTTCGGAAATTCGCTCTGAATCTGCTTGATAGCGCCGGCAGCGTTCCCTGGCTCCATCTTGAAAATTGCCAGTTTCTTCTCATCCAAGTATCTCTGGAGGTCCCAGCCGTAGGATTTCGCTGTCTCGAGTATGGACTCGACATCCTCCTCCAGACTTATGAATATCCCCTTTTCCCCGTTCTTGAGCCCCTCGTTTATGAACTGTATGCCAAAGGTGCTCTTTCCTGTGCCGAAGCTGCCGACCACTGCTACGACGTGCCCCCTGGGTATCCCGCCGCCGAGCATGTCGTCCAGACCGTTTATTCCGGTTCTTATCTTTTCCATGTTACCACTATATCCTCTCGACATTTATAACGATATAGCCGTCATCGGCTCTGACCATCGTTACGAACCTTGCTATGTTGCTGTCACCGAGATGCGGGAACAGACTCGTGAATTTCTCCACATACAGGTATCTCTGCCTTCTGGAGCTCCTTTCCTGTTTTGACCATGTGAAGGAAAGCACACCGTCCACCGAATCCACAATCATGTGCTCCACCGCTTTGTCCACCACATCCTTTGTCAGAAGGAAGTATATCACGCCGTCCCACCTCTTGGACACCCTTTGAAGGCCTTTCATCGTCATCACGATGTCCTTATTATCTATGGAATCGTTTATCAGCAGGTCGGTGAGGGAATCGACCACTATCATCGCACGGTCCCCTACGGAATCTATGTAATTCACAAATGCTTCGAGCAGGTTCTTCTCGTCTTTTTTCTTGAGAAAAGAAGGCACCGCAGCATCTCCGCTCCATTTTGCAGGCACTATGCTGTCCCTGAAGTAATCCTCTGAGAAGTCCATGAACTCGACGTTCTGTGATATGGATTCGTAGAACTCCTTGCTGAAACCGTTCTCTATCTCCCTCAGGATGTCCTCCTTCGACCTCGAAAATGTGATATAAAATACTTCTTCAGGTATAATTGCTTTCTTTGCAAAATACCCCAGTATATTCTCCTTTCTTTCCGGCTGAACCCGCGCCATTATGAGCTTCGCAGCGGAGGTGTATGCGAACTCGGCATTTCCGGCACCGAGCTCTCCCAGAAGAAGAACTGTGGAACCGGCAGGAACTCCGCCTTTGATTATCCCGTCGAGGTCCGAAACGGCAGTTGGTATCCTTTTCACACCGGGGGATAGCCCTCGCTCTTAAAAAGCTGTCTCTCGATGTTGGATATTCAGATCATTCTGCTTCCGAAGTCAGGTC
>CAZQEG010000018.1:0-11978 GCA_964591575.1 uncultured Thermoplasmata archaeon | reverse complement strand
TGGTTCATGTGAACTCGTTCTCGAAGACTTTTGCGATGACCGGATGGAGGATAGGATATCTTGCGTCTCCGGATGTATCGCTCATGAACAGCATATCGAAGATTCATTATTACACCGTGGCATGCCCTCCGACCCCGATACAGTACGGCGCTCTGCAGGCGATGAAGCGCTCTCGTTCCTATACAAAAAGGATGCTTGCCGCATTCAGGGAAAGAAGGGATATCATCGTGAAGGAACTGAATTCCATGGATTGGTTCAGCACCGAACCTCCTAAGGGGGCGTTCTATGTGTTTCCGTCTTTCAACATGGATATGACATCGGAAGAGCTTTCGATGCTTCTTCTGAATTACGGCGTTCTCTCCTCACCCGGGAGCGCCTTCGGAAAGGCAGGGGAAGGACATATAAGGTTCTCCTATGCCAACTCGAAGGAGAACATACTGGAAGCTATGAAAAGGGTTCGGAGCGCACTGAAAGACAGATGAAATCTGCGACACTCACTGGAATATAAACCCCATTCCGGATGCCGCATCCTCATCCTGAGCCTGGAACTTCTTGTATATCTCCTCGCTGTTCTCCGGAATCTCCGCAAAATCGAAGGCCTTTTTCGCCTCTTCTATCGCAGCCTCAGAGCCTTCTATGAGGACATAGGTCCCATCTCCGATGCCGAGGGCATTTCCATCCCTGACAGTGATGCTCTGCCTGCTGATTATGTCTATCTTCAATTTCTCATCTATCCTCTTGCTGTCCTCGCTCTTTACCTTGAATACAACATAGCTCATGTTTTCACCTCTAATTCGGTTCTGCCGATTATTCTGGGGATGGAATCGGCCTGTATTAAAAGTATTTCCTCACCTTCGGTGTATGCCATCCTCTTTTCGAGATGCACGGTATTTTCATCCAGCATCTTACCGGGTGCGAACTGCGTGCCCGAGGAGAGATGCACCATCATGCCTGCTTTTACGCTGCCTTTCCAGAAAGGAGTGAATTCCGGCTCGATTTCGAAGGTTTCACCGGTAAGCATGCTTCCGGGCTCCGCAAGTGTGATGCCTCTTTCCAGTTCCTCCGGCTTTATTCCCTTCAATGCGAGGCCCACACGGGACCCGGTTCCGGCGGTATTTACATCCCTGTCATGGATCTGGATGCTTTTAACCTGAACTTTCCTGTTATGCGGGTATATCTGAAGTTCCTGATGGACTTCGACACTTCCGCGCATAACCGTGCCGAGAATCACCGTTCCAACGCCTTTTACCGGAAAGAAATGGTCCACGGGAATCAGTGTGGCACCCTCTTTGCGGGGAATCTCCAGAGATGCAAGGCTCTCTCTTATCTTTATCGGGTCATCAATTATGGAATATCCTTCCAGAACGGTGCCTTTTCTCAGAGGAGCGATCTGTTCGGGCACTATGTAGTTTCTCAGGACCATTATTCCTCTGCTTATTCTCCGCATATTCAGCGCGACAATCTCCTCTCCGAGAACCCGGTCGAGGGCATCTATGGTCAGCAGAGCTCCGTGCGCAAGATTCACGGAAAAAAGCAGAGGAGGCAGTCTTTCAGGGTATCTGTTCGGATGCATGAAGGTTATGCTGCCTTCCCGACCTTTGTAATTGTACATCGTGATGTCGCTTTCCGTACCTTTCTTTCCTATCCGCTCAGCGATTTCCGGATTTCCGAGAGCCGCTATGTTCACCATGGTTTCACTTCGAGTTGGCGTATCTCAGCATCTTATCGTATTTCTTCTGATATTCCAGCCCGCTTTTTTTGAGCACCTTATCGAGAGCGTCGGCTATTCTGTAGATGTCCTGAGTGCGGACCTTATAATATATGTAAAACTCGACGAAGCCATCTCGTATGGGGAAGACCATCTTTATGGAGTTCTGCTTCAGGAATCCCTCGGGCTTTTTGTTCTTCGAAAGGTCTTTCATATCTCGGTCGATCCATATCTCGACGGCCGCCTCATCCTCCGGCATCTGTTCGGACTCTTTCAGAAATGTCCTGTAAAGTTCCGGATATATGGCTTTCAGGTCGGTATATTTCACGGATGGCGCAAAGATGAAGTGAGCGCTCCTGATTTTCATGAGGTTCATAATTTGCCCTACATCTCGGTTTATATAAGCCTTTTTGGTACCTTAACATCCATATTACTTAAATTTTTAACTACTTTTGTAGGACAAAAGAAAAACTTAAATACCCTATAAATGTTCAGGAAAGCAGAAACCAGGGACAAAACAAAAAGCGACCTAAAAATGTCCTAAAAGAGGCCTAAAATGGAAGAAAAGAGAAACGAAAGAGTCACAATCCGTTTGCCGGAAGAGACGCTGTTCAGGATGGAGAACTTTCTGAATGCACACCAGTTCAAGAACCGCTCGGAGTTCGTCAGGGCTGCGGTGGAAGAGTACATGGAAAGAAGGAGATTTCAGGAGATTATCTATCCGACCGGAGAGGAAAAGATTGCGGTGGAACTCCCCAACAAGGCCCTCACGGTGCTGAAATTTCTGATACAGGGGGGCTACATGACAGGAGAAGCGGCCTACGGTCAGTTTTCAATGCTATCCGCCGACTGGATATTCGAAGAAGCGAAGAAATACACCGGTAAAACCCCTGAGGAAATAGGTAAGACAATGCTCGAGCTTGAGAGGAAGATGAAGGACGGCAAGCAAAAGGTCGCTGAATTTGTTAGAAAATAGGGATGCACTCACCCGAAAGGGAGTCCTGGCCGAGGTGAATACATGGAAAGGAATGAAAACGAAAACCCCCTGATACGCAGGGCAAAGGCCCTCCTCAACGAGAGGCTGTATGAAAAAGCGGTGAAAATGAAGATAGCCATTATGGGGCTTGGCGGTGCCGGCGGAAACTGTTTGGTAGGGATGAACGAAATAGGCCTGAAGGATGTGAAGAACATAGAGACCATAGCGATAAACTCGGAAGAGGCTGTTCTCGCACAGATGAAAGGAATAGACAAGAGAGTCGTGATAGGTAAGAACATGTTCGAACATCCGAAAGGTACGGGCGGAAATCTGATGCTCGCCAAGAAGATGGTGGAGAGCGCTCGGGAGAGCATAGAGGTACTCATAAGCCCGTATCCTGAGCTGGTCCTCGTAGCCGGCCTTGGCGGGGGAACCGGTTCGGAGCTTATGCTGGAAATAAGCGACATGGCCGTAAAGGAAGGAAAGGTGGTCATAGCAGTTCCCATAATGCCTTTCAGTGCCGAAGGAAGCCGGAGAAGCACTGCCAAAAAAGTACTTGGGAAGCTGGAGAAGACCGGAGCCGTAATAGTGCCTCTGGACAACGATGTGCTGGCTGAGAAACTCGCAGGCATGAACATGGAAAAGGCTATGCGCTCATTCGACAGAATGATCATGCAGAAGATAAAGGAACTGCGCGACGATACGATGGAAGCGGTGATAAAAGAGGTTTCCGAAGATATTATGGAGAGAATCGCGGAGAGTCCGGGAGAAGCCGAAGAATTCGCTCAGAGCACACCCGTGGAGGCGGAAATGATAACCATCACGGAGGAGAACACGGATGCACCGATGATAGAGCCCGAAAATGCTGTGACCGCAAAGGAAGAGCCGCACGATTCTCCGGACAGCATGAACATGCCGCCGAAAATGGAATAAAACCTTTATTCTTCATTTTTTCTGAAATAAATGGCAACCCCGAATATACCGACCATTATCATACTGATCGATACGCCGTATACCGCAGGGTCTAGCCAGTCTTCATAGAGAATAGCCCATGAAAGATAGAAAGCTATCCCTAGGAAAAGGATGAGCAGATAGAACCATCTTGCCGCGGATTTCAGGATTTTCTCTTCTTCATTCATAGGACTGCGCAGAGACAATTATCATATAAAACTTTGCTTATCAGATGACCTTCACGCTTTCTCCGCCGTGCTTTGTCTCCCTCGGTCTGACCTCCACGAACAGCGGCATGGATATCCCGCCGCCGGTCACTATCGCAACCCCCAAGGGAAGGTGCTGGATAAGGTCGGACATACCTGAGGTGAGCCCCTCCACAGATGCCACAACGGCCTTTATATCGTTCGGATTTGTGACTTTCAGGATGAACTGCGTGTTGCACTGGCTGAGAACATTCTTATCCACTTTTGCAGGTCTCTGACTTATTATGGCAATCCCGAGCCCGAATTTCCTGCCTTCGGAAGCTATTGTCCGCATTATCTTGGACGACATCATCTGCCCCTGCTGGGGGCAAAAATTGTGTGCCTCTTCGACGACCATCATCATCGGCGGTATCTTTCCGACCTTTCTGAGTTCAAAGAGAGCACCTGCAATCCGGCTCACTATTAGGTCCTGAATGTCCGGGGGCGTACCTTTCAGATTTATCACCGAGGCTTTTCCGGGTTGAACAAGCTCGGATATCTTCGTGCCTCTCGGTGCGAATATGCCGATTTCGTTCAGATAATCCAGCTCGTTTATCAGGGTTCCCAGTGCGTTCTCTTCGTCGGCATCCAGAACGGCTATGACATCTTCGAGGCTGTAGCTCGGCTTTACGGCCTTCAGATAGTCGAGCGCCTTTCTGAGTGCGGTCATATATGTCTTTGTATTCTTTATGTTCGTCAGTGACAGGATGTCTCTCGCACTCATATTCGCAAGAGTGAATTTAAGAGGCATGGAACCGGGATTTATGTCAGTATCCGGTGAGAACAGCATTATCTGATCGGCATAGCTTTTCGGGGACACGCCGAATCTGGGGTCCGACGGCTCGCCCTCAATCATCATCGAAGAGTATTCCCCGTGAGGATCTATTATGAGCAAAGTTACCCCGTGCTTCATCATTTCCTCTATAACAACGCCGGTCATGTATGATTTTCCGGCCCCAGTCTTGGCTAGAACGCTCATATGCTTCTGAACAACGGTATTTATATCAAGATATATCTTTATGTCATGTCCGCTGAGCAGGCCTATATAGGCTCCTTTCTCAGGGTCTTCCTTTAGCCCGATGACATCCCTTATCAGTTCTTCCGTGGCCCTGTAAACCAGCTCTCCGGCTCTGAAAGGGGTCCTGGGAACCTGAAGAAGACCTCTGCTGTCGCGATAGCCGAGCACGTTTATCTTTGCAAAAACCAGCTCCTTTATGTCCATTTCCATTCCGTCGGCCATCTGCTGCGCTTTCTCCAGCGAAAGGTCCGTTTTTCTGCTTATCGTATCCACCTGTCCGAGCACCCATCCGACATCTTCGTGCTTCATTTGGACATATTCCGTCTGCTCCACATGGCCGGTGACATTGCATTTGAACTCCGTGGTCCCGACCTCGCCGTAGATTATGCCCACTGGTGCGAGTCCGATGGGAACGGCAGATTCTCCGCTTGATTCGAAAATCGTATCCGAGTGCATCCTCCAGCATATACACAGCTAAGTTTAAATAACTTGTGATTGCGCACCAGCAAGATTTTAATACCTCTCTACCTTACAGGACTTGGTTGCAATGCCAAAAAAGCGTATTTCAGAGATAAAAAGCGCGGAAGAGAAGTACAGGGCCATGGTCTCCAAGAGAGACGAATTGAACGCTCAGGTGCGGCTCCTCGGGGAAGAAATGAAGCTGATAGTCGAGAAAAGAAGAGAACTTATGAAGGAGCTGGATGAGATAAAGAAGAAGAAACAGGGGCTTATAGATAAGATGAGAGACCACAAGAAGCTGAGGAACGAACTTCAGCAGAGAGCAAAGGAATTCATAGAGATAAAGAAGAACAAGCTGAAAGGGAAGGCTGGAAATGCGAGGGAAGAGCTGGAAAATCTGAAAAAAGAGGTTGTGGAGCTGCAGGAGATGCAGGAGACATCGGGAACTCTGACAATAAAGGAAGAAAATAAGATTCTTGACGATATAAGAAAGAAGAAGCAGAGAATAGAGGAGCTGGAAAAAGTGGCTGTGGAAGAGGAGAATGTGAAAGGAGAGATTGAGGAGATAAATTCGAAAATAGATGAACTCTTCAAGATGGCCGATGAAGAGCACCTTAAGGTTGTGAGTTTCTCGCGTGAGATAGACGAAGTTCACAGGGAGTTCGATGAAAAATTCAACGAGGTGTCCTCCCTTCTTGCGGAAGAAAGGGAAAAGAGGGAGGAAATCACGGAAATAAGGAAAGCCGCAGACGAGTTCCATAAAAAGGCGATGGAATTCAGAGAGAAGCTTCTTGCCATAAAAAGGGAGAAGAGAAAGGAATATCTGGAAAAGAAGAAGAGCATTGAGGAGCACAATAAAACCGTGAAAAAAGCCCTTGAAGAGGGCAAAGACGAGTTTGCGGACAAAGCGGTTGAAATCCTTCTCAAAAAGGGAAAGATAGAGATTGACTGAATACGAGGTGATGAGATGAGATGCGAAATGTGCGGAAAGGATGTACCCTATCTCAAGACGGTTCTGATAGAAGGAACCGTTCTGAGAGTGTGCGAAGAATGTGCAAAGTACGGTGAAGAAGTGGGGGAGAAAGAGGCCAGAAAATATGCGCCGGCCAGAGGGTCGATAGCCGAAGGACTTGCGATGCGGGAAAAGAGGATGCGGGAAAAGGACATTCTCGATACGGAAGAGGCCCTTGTGCCTGATTTTGCCGATGTCATAAGGCGTACGAGGCAGAAAATGGGCATTAGCCAAGAAGAGCTCGCCAAGAAGATCAACGAAAAGAAATCCGTGATAGGGAAGATAGAGAGCGGAGAACTCATTCCGAACGAGGAACTGAGGAAAAAACTCGAAAGGTCGCTGAACATCCATCTGACAGCAAAAGTGGAGGCGGTTCACCCGGCACAGAAAAAAGGCGGAAAAAGGAGAGGACTCACATTAGGGGATCTGATACGCATCGAGGACTAATCCTTTCATTTTTCATTCTTTTCATTCTCCTGACAGGGACTGCACAGCCTCTCGAGATAAACAGGGTGAATGTCAAGGAGTCGGGAAACAAAATAATCTTTACTGCAAAGATAGAGAATTTTACGGCGGCTTCCAATCTTTCCGTCGTTCTGAACTACATATACGATAGAGATATAAAGAATCCGTATTCGCCATATCAGAAGGTCAATATGAAATATGACAACAATACACATCTCTGTACAGCGGAGATAGATAAAAAGTACGATTCCGCCACAATACACTACTGGATAACGACGGATTACGGGAGTTCGAACACCATCTTATACGGGCCGGACGAGATAGCTTACAAACCCAAAATAGATATAAATTATGCACCGTATGTACTCGTCATATTTTTCGGCCTTTTTCTTCTGTTTGAGATAATGATGCGATACGGCGTCATAAGGAGGCGCTCTCCGCCTGAAGACGATGAAGAGGAAGAGACTACTGAGAAGCCTTCAGAGCCTCAAAAGTGACGCGGTAGGTTTCAAACGGCGGCCTCCCTTCTGATTCCACGAGACCGCGGGAAACGAGAGCCCTGAGATTGTTGAGTGCCATGTCCATTGTTATTTTGAAGAAATGGGAGATGTCACTGGCGGTTAGGCCGTCGGACTCGAATATCGCCTCGAATATCTGCTTGGGAAGGATGGGCAGGTCGGTGGAAGCATATATATTATCGAAATAGAAATATTCTTCCGGAGACCTTCTTTTCTTTCTGGTCACGGGCATTCGCTCCGCTCTGAAATCCCTCATAAGCACGCCTTCTATAAGGTCCAAATCGTAGGAGAACCTCTCTTCATGAGTATAGGCGCAGATTCTGACGGTCAGAGGGAGCGCTCCGACTTCCCTCATTTCCACCCATGCTTTTTCCATGGGCAATAGACGCGGGATAAGCGGCCTCGGAGGGTCTTCCCTAACATATCTGGACATGGTGGCAATGGACCGCGGGACATAGAAATCCACAGGGAATGCCCTTATCATCGCTTTTTTCTCTATAAGTTCCCCTGCATGTGCCCATTTGTCCAGGGCCTTTGCGTCATAATTGAAGAATGCCAGGCCTCCGTACCCCCCTTCTATAGCCTTTATAATCTTCGTCGGTGCGTTGAAGTCCCAGTTATCGTGTATATTCGGCTTTAGAAAGCGTATTTCCACACTTTTGATGCTGTCAAGCTCAAGAAGTGTATCCAGAAGGCTGTCATAGGGCCTGTTGTTTATCACAAATGAAAGTTCGGCAAGTGCGGGTTTTTTCCGCTGAAGATGGGATTTCACCATCTTTTTCATCTCTTTTACGGCGTACTCGTCCACCTCGCTCTCTGGACCGAGACCTATCACAGATTCGCACTTCCGCAGGATATCCATCATCTATCGATTGCCCCTATCCTATTAAAGCTTTTCTTGGAATTTTCGGAAATATCGGATATTCCCATCCGTGCTCGCATGCTTCGGTTCGTTCTCAATGCGCCCAACATCTTATATCTCTCCGCTCGATATGTCGGTGTGCATCTGCATAACGCTCGTGCGGTTTCCTACGACTGGTCGGATTTCATACCTGTGCTGAGTGTATATGACAGGGGGAAATACGCGAGATAGACCTCAGTGAAGCAGAATATATCGACATCGCAGTAAGCAAGGTAATCCGGTGCATCGGCCGATTCGAAGGGGATGAGTACATACCATGCCCTTATGATGCGATAGTGGAGGGTTCGTGGAGGCAGTGCGAAGAATGCGCAAGACCCGTAATCCCTGATATGGAATGCATATTCGAGCCGAAATGCGACGGGAGCCTGTGCGGTGTGGAGTTCTGCTCGAGGCCTCATGTGGTTTATCTTGCATTTACCGGAAGACTGGCAAAGGTCGGGATGACATCGGAAAAGAGGATGAGGAAAAGGGCGATAGAGCAGGGTGCGGATGCGTATGCGGTCATCTATCATGCAAAAAACAGGCTCGATGCGAGGAATACCGAAAAGGAAGTGAGCCGCACATACGGTATAAAGCAGGCACATACTGCCAGAGAACTGCTCTCTCAGATGAGGGCCGTGCCTGACAGCGATAGAATAAAGATATCCTTCACCAGGGCAGTATCCGCAATGGAATTCCTGAAAAAGCTTCCGGAACTGAATTTCCTGAAAGGTTATCCGATAGAGATTCCGCTGAGAAGGGCACCGGTTCTGAGGCCGAGCGCTCTCCGGCATATGGGAAAAGTCATAGGGGTTAAAGGAAAATATCTGGTCTACGAATCCTCCGGGATATATGCGGTGGATGTCAGGGACCTTCTGGGAAGGACGATAAAGGGAACGATTAAGGAACATTACTAATATCAGAGATTTCTGCCTGTTCGTGTCCCTAATAAGACTGGGAAAAATGAAGCTGCGCTGGTGCGACAACTGCAACCTCCCGCTTATAGGTAAAAAATGCTCCGTATGCGGTGCGGATGGAAGAGATGTTCATATTACACCGCCGGGAGATGTGAGGCCGGCTTTCGAATATGACCTGCGGATGATACGAGATATAACGGATAGGCAGTTCGGAGAAGGCACCGGAAAGCTTCTTCTGCCGGAAAATAAGCTTGCCCTGCTAAACAGAGCGCCGGCCGAGGACCGCATGGACGAGATAATTGCAGACGGATATGTTGTGGGCGCTCTTCGCTATGATATATTCTCCTCTAAGTTTATGGTCAGTCTCAGGGTCGAAGGAGCCGTGAGGATACTTCCGAGGCTCAAAAAATCTTGGATAATTGTCGACGAAGGAGCCGTAAAACCCATACTCGAAACTGCAAATGCTCTCGCGGTAGGGATAAACGAGATTTCGGAAGGGATTGAAAAAGGCGACGAAGTGGTCGTTCTTTCTCCGAAAAAGGAGGTCATAGCAGTCGGAAAGGCCATGATGAGCTCGGAGGAAATGAAGAGAGCCGAAAGAGGCGTGGGTGTCAAGGTGCGCACGAGGCTAAAAGAAGAGCCGAAGATACTAGACGGGGGCCAGACATGGGCGGATGCCGTGAATGCAAATCGCAGCGCAATTGACAGCAACATAGCAAAATCCGTGTCTTTCTTGAAAAGAATCTCCGAGAAGTACAAGCTTCCTCTCGTGGTATCATACAGCGGCGGAAAAGATTCTCTTGCATCCCTTCTTCTTGCACTCGATGCCGGAATGAGGCCGAAGCTTATGTTTCTAAATACTGGCATAGAACTGCCGGAAACCGTTGAAAACGCCGGAAAGACCGCTGTAAGATACGGTCTCGAGCTGTATGTGGTGGAAGCAAAGGATGCTTTCTGGAAAGGCCTGGAGGTTTTCGGTCCTCCGGCCAAGGATTACAGGTGGTGCTGCAAGGCCTGCAAGCTCGGACCTACGACCCTGTTCATAAAGGAGAATTTTCCCGAAGGCGTGATATCGATAATCGGGCAGAGAAAGTACGAATCTGAATCCCGTTCGAGAAAAGGCGAGGAATGGGAGAACCCGTGGGTAAAGAAACAGAAGGCGGTTTCTCCGATACAGAACTGGACGGCACTCGATGTCTGGCTCTATCTATTCTTAAAAAAAGCGGATTACAATCCTTGGTACGAAAGAGGCCTATACAGAATCGGGTGCTACCTCTGCCCGTCGGCAGACCTCGGGGACTCAAAGATACTGAAAGAGAATTTCGCCGGCTATGAGAGATGGGAAGAATATCTCGAAAGATATGCGAAAAAGAAGAAGCTCGGTGCGGAATGGGTGAAATACGGCCTATGGAGGTGGAAGAGAGCGCCTGCATGGATAAAATCCAGAGGCTTCGAAATTCCGGATGTCAAAAGGGGAAAAGGAGGAGTTTCTTTTTCAGGAGATAATCCCCTGAGAACGTCCGTAAATATCGATATGGGCAGGATTAAAAGCTTCGCATCCATCTTGGGCGAATGGAAAGAGAAAGACGGAAATCTGACTGTGAATGGTATCTGTGAAATATCGGAAAATGAGATAAATATAATCGATTCTTCATCTGCGGAGGCCATAAAAGGCGTTATCAAGCAGGCTGTTAACTGCATAGGCTGCGGCGTATGCGTCGGGCGTTGTCCGGTGGGCGCTCTCTCCATACTCGATGGCCATGCCTTTGCGAATCCGGACAACTGCTTACACTGCCGGGAATGCCTTAAAGGTCCCTGCCCTGCCAGAGACTTCAACCCTGCGGATTCGGGGAAATATTCATAAGTCCGACGGATTTCGCAGATTTATGCGGCAGATAACGGTAATAAGCGGTAAAGGCGGAACCGGAAAAACGAGCATCACAGGAGCCATAGCCACTCTTGAAAGGAGAAAGGTGATTGCGGACTGTGATGTGGATGCACCGGACCTCCATCTGCTACTTCACCCCGCGGTAAAGGAAAGCGGTGATTTCTACGGGGGTGTTAGAGCTGTCAAAGATGATTCCAAATGCATAGACTGCGGTATGTGCAGGAAGGTTTGCAAATTCGACGCCATCAATGAGAAGTTCGAGATAGACCCGTTCAAGTGCGACGGCTGCGGTTTCTGTGCCTATGTCTGCCCGACAAAAGCGATAGAGATGAAGCCGAACCTCTCCGGCCACTGGTATGTTTCGGAGACGGATTACGGGCCGATGGTCCATGCGAAGCTGGACATAGGTGAGGAGAACTCCGGGAAACTGGTAACGATAGTGAGGAACAAGGCGAGGATAATAGCGGAACAGGAGAATTATCCGTATGTCATAGTTGACGGGCCGCCCGGTATCGGATGCCCCCTGACCTCTGCGATAACCGGTATAGATGCCGTTCTTATAGTCACCGAACCCACAATGTCGGGAATCCATGACATGGAGAGAGTGGTCGAGGTCGCCAGGCACTTCGGTACAAAGATATTCGCACTTATAAATCGCTCGGATCTGAACGAAGAGATGACCGAAAAGATAGAAGAATTCTGCAAGGATAACGGGATACCCCTTGTTGGGAAGATACCTTTTGACCCGACAATCACCGAAGCGATGACGGAGGGTATGTCGATAGTTCAATACAGGCCGGAAAGCGGGAGCGCAGGAATCATAAAACTCGGGTGGGAAAGAATCAAGGAATTTCTGGAGTGATGCTGCCAAAGATGATGAAGCCGCAATCACACCTGTTCGGAGACAAGCTTTTTACCTC